>NZ_PDBT02000006.1:0-49797 GCF_002551535.2 Neisseria sp. N95_16 | reverse complement strand
GCCCATGTGGCAGGGCAACGTCAAGCCTTGCAAAGCAAGATTGGGGCGGCCAAAACGGTTGATGCGCTCGATAAAATCAAGATTGAGTTCACCGCGCCGCCGGAGGCTACTTGATGGCTAAAGTTATCCATTACATCCGTTTCACGGCTATTGGTTTTGATCAATTCATCAATACTCTCCTAGGCGGTTATCCTGATGAGACACTATCTGCGCGCGTTTACCGTAATGCCATCAAACCAGATTCTGCCAAAAGCTGGTTAATGGCAATGGCCGTAATTAATAAACTGTTTTTCTGGCAGGCCAACCATTGCCGAGGCGCATACAACCAAGAGCGTGAGCGCAATCACAGCCCTAAAGAGTAATGCTATTTCATAAGAGCTGGATTGATTAAAGCCCATTTAAAAATAATTTAAATGGGCTTTAATCATGTGCAAAAGGTGGTAGGATTTATATTTTCAAAAAGTGCAAAAGCTGCCAAAAATTCGTGCAAAAGGTGTTGGCGACTTACAGATGTGCATAGAAAAAGCCGTCTGAAAAATATTTTTCAGACGACTTTTTTCTATTTAAACCTACACATCAAATCCATGCAGAAAAAACGGAGTACCATTATCCCATTTAACTAAATGATCACCTTTACCAAGTAAAAGTTCAGCACCCGTTTCATCTAAGATAATCTTAGATTCAGTAGACTTTTGCACACTTAGTGCAATCCTTGCCGGTAAATTACTACGCAGTGTACCATCTAATATTTTTGCATCAGGACGCTGGGTACTCAAAATTAAATGTATTCCAGAAGCCCTTGCTTTTTCAGCCAACATCATTAGTTGCTTTTCAATTCCATTATGATATTTGAGTAAATTAGCTAGCTCATCCACTACAATCACACGATAACGTGGACGGATATGTTCAGGAAGTTGGGCAATTTTTTCAACTCGATGTTGGCTCATAAGTAAATAGCGCTTTTCAGATTCTTCTACACTTTCAAGAAGAAATTGGTACATTTCATCATAGTTATCTAGAATCCGCTCCTCATAAAGATCTTCTTCATTTTCAAATATCCGATAATCAACTTTTTTTGGATCAAGGATCGCCACTTCCATCTTGTCCTGACCTTTACATAAATCAAATAAGCTGCGTAATAGTGTACGCACAAATACAGATTTTCCCGAGCCAGTAGTACCACCAATAAGCAGATGCGGTGCAGAAGCCAAATCTTTAAAATGAGCTTTGCCGTATTCATCTATTCCTACACACACAGGCAATATATAATCTTTATTATAACTTTGTAGGGCCTCTGCAAATTTTTCTGCGCCTAATTTATGCCATGTATTCTCGTCACGTAGCAGCTTCACATCATAAGCATGACTTTCATTGTTGTAACATGGCACAATATGTAAAGCGCTCTCTTTCACACCTAATTCTGAGCACAAGCCTTGGTGATATCTATCTAAATCAGCATATTTGCTCAAACGCAAACGATAAATATCATAACGTGCCCCTGCGTGATGGAATTTCAAATCTGCGATACTAATATTTTGGCGTATGAATGCACTACGCAGGCGTTGTTCTTGGTTCTCGAATGGTATTTTCTCTCCTTCTTGGTAATCTGAAACTATTTTTTGTTTTCCTAAACCTGCATTTTTCACAGCTAAATCAGCTAACTCATTTAAGAAGATTTGTCTAGCTGCTAATTCATCATCAGGCTTAAAGCGCTTACATCCCTCCCAAAAATGTTCCAGCTCCACTGCTCCTGTATGCCATAACGAATGGATAAATATATACAAATCTTCTTTACTTAAATCTTTATCAGGATTCAATCTAAATAATGCCTCACTTAGCATAACCAACCATAGCCTTGAATAATCCTGAAAACAGGTTTGAAAAGAAGCAATCTCCGTACCCTTAGCATTTGGTGCTGGAATAAGTTTATTTGGAGTATCAGTGAAGCCCTTAACAAAACAATAACCTATACACAACATTGCCCAATCGTAATGGCCATCAAAGGCTGGAAGTGCACCTGCCTCATTGAGCTTAACACGAATTTTTTTTGCTTCTTCGCTGGAAATAATTCGCTTTTCACTCATCAAAGTATGAAAAAAGTCGGTATCCCACTTTTTATCAGTATGTTCTAATCGGTACATGATGTTTCCCTGTATATCTCAGATAGCTGATTATTCAAAATAAACGTCAGCAGTAACCTGCGAACGCGCGCCGGCACTTGCCAAAGATTCAGCTTCCACTAAATAAGTACGACTGATATGCGGCTCTAAACGATGATAAACCTCAGGCGTGATTTCTGTATCCTGCGACAATAAAATAACTTGCTGATTTAAACTGCTCCAATGCTTAAATAAGCCTTCACGATGACCTTCATCCAAACGAGCTAACGGAGTATCAATGATAAACGGTGCCTGATAGCGTGTGACCTCTGCCAATGCTGATACCAACGACATAATGAGAATCTGCATTTGTCCTGCTGATAAATCTACACGTGATTCGTATCCGTCTCGGCCAAATAAACCCATTTTTCCACTTGCTTCAATGCGTATGCGGTCTATACGTTCATCATGCGCAATCGAACGGTTAATCCGTGTAGCAGCTTCACCAACTGCTTCAACTTTCTTTTTCAATAATTCCTCTGTTAAGCGTACAATTACTTTATCCATCTCACCAGCACGACGGGATTTAATTAACTGAGGATTACTTTCACTAATTTTATTTTGTAAATCAGAAACTTCTTTAAGACAGCGTTCTTTAGTTTTTTCATGTTGAATCAAATTACTTTTCAGATGGCCTGTACGTTCTTTATATTTATCGGCTTCCTGATTAGCCTCTTTCAGTTGTTCAACCAATTCATCGTTGTTGGTTCCTTTCAAATTTTCTATTTCAGCAATAATATGCTTTCGTTCAGCTTCTTTTTTTGCATTTTCTTCAAGCAATTTACCAATCTCACCCTGCGGCATACCACTCAAACGAGCGATTTCATTTTGAATTTCAGCATGGGCATTAACGGAAAGATAATTATGTTCGATTTTATCGGCACAGTTTTCAGGTAACGGATAAAACAATTGTTCCCAACAATCTTCTACAGCCTCTTTCAGTAATGGCTGACTGAAAATCACACCAGCCATTTGCCCTAATGCCTGATTTACTTTTTCACTACCAACAAACGTATTCCAAAAATCATCAACTTTTTCGGCAATTTGGTTTTTTCCTGCTTCATGGTTTAAACGATTTTTCTCATACTCTAATTGTTTCTGCAAATCGTTCAAGCGGCCTCTAGGTAAAAACGCCAGCGGCATGGCTTTAATAGCAGCTTTGATATGGCTTTGGAATTCAGCCATTTCTTTGTCTAGTTTCTCACGTTGAGCCATTAAATCTTGAGATGAACGTATATCACTACCACCACCAAGCTGTTGCATTAAACTATCTCGTTTTTCTGTCCAATGCTGCCATTGTGCGTTTGCATCAGATAATTCTTCGTTAAACACATCCAAATGGGCTTCAGCGTGGCTTAACTTACGTTCTGCATTTGCTAATTCTTCCTGCATTTTATTACTACTGTTTTGAGAAATATTTTTAGTACAATAATCTCTCAAGCTAACACGCAACTTCTCCAATAAAGTAACACCTAATAAACCTTTCAGAGCCTGGTTAAGCCAAACCCCCGCACCACTTCCTTCTGCCGTTTTAACGATTTTCTCCCCATCAAAAAAGAAAAAAGGTGCATAATCAATAGGTAAAGCGAATGCATTAAGATATTTTCCTGCCATATCTTCATCAATCAATTCATAATAGCCATTTTTAGCTAATTCGATGATCATTGAACTATCAGTAGGTTTGTATTTTCCGTCAACATCGAAATACCATTTTCTTTTGATACGTAACCCGTATTCTTGTCCTTGATAGTGCTGACAAATTTCCAGTTCTAATACCATTTCACTGCGGCCATATTTCATTTCTGCTTGATGATGCAGGGCAGATTGCAGAAACTCAACATAACTTTTTTCTTTACCTTTGAGACCAGCTCGTTGGAGATGACTAATCGCATCTTTATCGTATAAACAAAGATAAACTGCTTCTAAAAGCGTGGTTTTACCATGACCATTTTGAGCACCAATTAAGACAATATTTCTCTCATCCTTTGGCTCGGGAAAATGAAAAACAGCATTATCGTAAGACTTAAAATTCCGTAACCGGATTGAATGTATCCACATAATTTATTTCCAGTAGTTTTTGTTATCAAAAATTTCATCAAACATTTCTGTCATACCACGTCTGCGAATTCGCTCTTGTTGGTCGCGCTCCCATGCTACTAGTTCTGCCAATGCTTCAATGGATACACCATGTTCTTCAGCAATTTCAATCATGAGCTTTTTGGCCGCTTCATCACTCCAGAGTAGTAAATCAGCTACTTTTTCTTCGATTTTCCTGTTCATGCTTTTTTCCTTGTATGAGATTGAATCAAATCTTCCGCCCAAATCTGTTTAATCAAATCGACTTCTTCCTGCGTAATCAATTGCTGCCCGTAAACTGCTTGAATTTCCAACAACTTCGCTAAAATCATTTGTCTCGCTTCGACGGTAAACGGTCCTGGAATATGCTTACCATCTTTAATCGTGATGGTGCCGTTGCGCCGCTCGACTTGGCGGTATTCAGGCTTATTACGGATTTCTACCAACCAATCTCTAAAATTAATTAGCGGCTGATACTCAGTTTTTCCCACATCAACAAAACCTTGTAAGCTTCTATCTTTATTCACGACTGTGCATGTCCAACAGCCAAAACGGCTGGAATTAGTACCACAACCAGGCGCTTCTTCCTGTGACAATACAATTGGACATTCGCCCCCCGCAGCTTCACGGTAAAGTTTGACCAATGCAGAATGTGAACCACCCCACGGTGGATTGTTGCTTGCTAAAAACTCCCATACATCGTCAGTGCTTAAATCAACAATTGGGCGATATACAAAGGCGTTGGGCAAACTACCATGCGGCGTAAGATTAGAATCAGTAAGGTTTTGGTGACTTTCAATGCTCGCTTTACGAGTAGAGGATTCATCTTTGCGTACACCTAAAATAATGATGGCTGCACCATTCTCGGCAACTTTATCCAAAATAAATTTACTGGTTGGCTGAATTTTTAAACGGTCAGTACACCACCGCATACTGCGATTAGGCGATGGATAACCTTTACCAATTAACAGCGTCCAGAATGTCTCTTGTAATTTTGGTGTAGTAACCTCACCACTAACCGGCAATTTGAAAATCTTAGCGGCTTTTAAAATTTTATTAAGTTCACCGCGCATATGCTGCACAACCAATGGGCTTTCCACTAATGTGTCATTGGATACAAAAAATACCTCCCGCTTACGCATACTGGCAGGCAAAGCAAGCAAAGCCTCAAAAACCAAATGCGCCACTAAAGTACTGTCTTTACCGCCTGAAAATGTCACAATCCAAGGATAGGACTGCTGCAAACTCAAATATTCTTCAATAATTTGTTCACGAATATTGTCAAATGGTGTTTCTGTATAAATAGGGATGGCGTTCATAAACTACTTTTAAGATTAAATGTTATTTGCACCTAAAACAGGTGCAAATAACATTGTACCTAAAATCGGTGCAATGAAAAACCTGCGCCTCTCTATTTATTCAACTGAGCATTTGTATTTACGACAAATGCTAACTGCACGACGCATTGAGCTTGGCTTATCCCAAAGAGCATTAGCCGAACGGCTTGATGTTGTACATTCTTTTATTGGCAAAGTTGAAACTGGAGACCGCCGCTTAGATTTGTTTGAGTTTTTGGTTTATTGCGAAGGTTTAGAATTAGATTCCTTGAAAGTAATAGAAGAAATAATTCATCGAACCAGGCCACAAAAATGGTAGAAAATATTGATACAACAAAAATGCCGTCTGAAAGATTTCCTCTTTCAGACGGCCTTTATCACTCAATTCAAATCAACTCAAAATCAAGCCAATTCTTTGCGCAGTTTCTCGGTAACGTTCATCATCACCTCCAACTGCTCGATGGTTTCTTTCCAGCCGCGGGTTTTCAAGCCGCAGTCTGGGTTGACCCACAGGCGTTCTACCGGTACGACTTCGATGGCTTTGCGCAGCAGGTGTTCGATTTCGCCTTCGGTCGGCACGCGCGGGCTGTGGATGTCGTATACGCCCGGGCCGATGTCGTTCGGGTATTTGAATTCGCCGAATGCGGTCAACAATTCCATGTCGGAACGTGAGGTTTCGATGGTAATCACGTCCGCGTCCATGCTGGCGATGGCCGGCAGGATGTCGTTAAATTCTGAGTAACACATATGGGTGTGGATTTGGGTACTGTCTTCGCAACCGGTTGACGACAGGCGGAAAGCTTCGCTTGCCCAAGCCAAGTAGGCATCCCAATCGGCACGTTTCAACGGCAGGCCTTCGCGGATGGCCGGTTCGTCGATTTGAATCACTTTAATACCGGCTTTTTCCAAATCCAATACTTCGTCATTTAAGGCCAAGGCGATTTGTTTGCACACGGTGCTGCGCGGAATATCGTTGCGCACAAATGACCATTGCAGAATCGTTACCGGACCGGTCAACATGCCTTTCATCGGGCGTTTGGTCAGGGTTTGGGCGTAGGTTGACCAAGCCACAGTCATGGCGTTCGGGCGGCTGACATCGCCGTAAATCACCGGTGGTTTTACGCAGCGTGAGCCGTAGCTTTGCACCCAGCCGTATTGGGTAAAGGCAAAGCCTTCCAGCAATTCGCCGAAATATTCCACCATGTCGTTACGCTCGGCTTCGCCGTGTACCAACACATCCAAATTGAGTTTTTCTTGCTCTTCAATCACCAAGGCGATTTCTTTTTTCATCGCGGCTTCGTAATCAGCGGCAGACAATTCGCCTTTTTTGAACGCGGCACGCGCTTGGCGGATTTCAATGGTTTGCGGGAACGAACCGATATTGGTGGTCGGCAGCAACGGCAGGTTCAGCCACGCTTGTTGCGCTTTAATGCGCTCGGCAAACGGTGATTTGCGTTGATCGGCATCGGCCGGCAAATCGGCCAAACGTTTGGCCACTTCGGCGCGGTGGATTTCGGTACTGTTGGCGCGTGAATCGGCAGCGGCTTGGCTGTCGGCCAATTCGGCGGCAACGGCTTCGCGGCCTTGGTTCAATGCGGTTTTCAACACGCGTAATTCTTGGGTTTTCTGCAAGGTGAAAGCCAACCATGAGAACAAGGCAGGTTTGTTGGCTTTCAGCTTTTCTTCTACCGACAAATCATATGGCGTGTGCAGCAGCGAGCATGAGCTGGAAATCCACAAGCGGTCGCCCAATTTGGCTTTCAACGACTCAAGTGTGGCCAATACGTTGTTCAAATTGACGCGCCAAATATTGCGGCCGTCAATCACACCGACAGACAATACTTTGTCGTAATCGGCAAATGCATCCAATTGCTCGGGCGCGCGCACCAAATCAATGTGCAAACCGGCCACAGGCAAGGCTTTCAGACGGCCTGCGTGTTCTGCAACCGAGCCGAAATAAGTGCTCAGCAAGATTTTGGCATTGACTTGGCTTAAAGTTGCGTAAACATCTTGGTAAGCATCCAACCACGCTTGCGGCAGGTCAACCGCCAATGCAGGCTCGTCGATTTGAATCCATTCGGCACCGGCAGCAGCCAATTCGGTCAGGATTTCAACATAAACCGGCAATAATTTTGGCAACAGGCTCAAGCGGTCGAATTCGGTTGCGCCTTTTTCTTTACCGATCCACAGGTAAGTCAGCGGGCCGACGATGGTCGGTTTGGCTTTATAGCCCAAGGCTTGCGCTTCTTTCAATTGTCGAACATAGTGCGCGGCATTGGCTTTGAATTCGGTATCGGCGTGGAATTCAGGCACCAAATAGTGGTAGTTGGTGTCGAACCATTTGGTCATTTCGATGGCAAACTGATCTTTATTACCGCGCGCCAATTGGAAATATTGTTCCAAAGTCAGGTTTTGGCTGTCGAAACCAAAACGCGCCGGAATCGAGCCGGTAGCCACTTGCAAATCCAAAATGTGGTCGTAAAAAGTGAAATCGGCCACCGCCACAAAATCCGCATCGGCTTCGGCTTGGTGTTTCCAGTTTTTCTCACGCAAACCCTTTGCCACGTCCAGCAGCTCTTGTTCGCTCACTTCTTTGCGCCAGTATTTTTCTTGCGCAAATTTCAATTCACGGAATGCGCCAACGCGCGGGAAACCTGAAAAATGTAATGTAGCCATGTGCTCTCTCCTGATTAAAAATGTTCGTTATTGATTCAAAAATAAAAGCTTATTCAATATTTAAGCGGCTTGCGGCAATGGGCGTACACCCAAAGTGTGACAAATCGCATAAGTCAATTCGCTGCGGTTGAGCGTATAAAAGTGGAAATCTTTCACGCCTTCACGCGACAATACTTTGACCATATCGATGGCAATGCTCGCCGCCACCAAATTGCGTGTGCCTTGATCGTCGTCCAAACCGTCGTACATACGCGCCAGCCAGTTCGGAATCTTCACATTGGTCACTTGCGCCATCTTGCCCAATTGCTTGAAATTGGTTACCGGCAAAATGCCCGGCACAATTTCGGCATCAATGCCAACCGTGACGCAGCGGTCTCGGAAGCGCAGATAGCTTTCGACATCAAAGAAAAACTGGGTAATCACATGATTGGCACCGGCATCGATTTTGCGTTTTAAATTAATCAAATCCGCCTGCGCCGATTTGGCTTCGGGGTGCACTTCCGGATAAGCGGCCACGGAAATATCGAAATCGGCCACCGAACGCAACACTTTGACTAAGTCTTCAGCATAAAACGGCTTTTTCGCATAACCTGCCGGCTCATCACCACGCAGCGCCACAATGCGGCGGATACCACTGTCCCAATAATCTTGCGCAATTTGTTTCAACTCTTCAGGCGAAGCATCGATGCCGGTCAAATGCGGTGCAGCATCCAAACCGGTTTGCTGCTTGATGTTTTTGACGATGCCGTGTGTGCGGTCGCGCTCGCCCGAATTGGCGCCATAAGTCACCGAAACAAACTTAGGATGCAGGTTTTTCAGGCGATGAATCGAATCCCACAGCATGGTTTCCATTTGCTCGTTTTTCGGTGGGAAAAATTCAAACGATACGTTGATATCGCCTTTTAAATCACACAAACTGTTGTTTAGTGCATTAATTTCTTTTGCGTAACTCATGGCTTTTACCTCTTGTGCAATGGTGCTGTGTTTTCTGTTAACGCTATCTTATTTTTTTCTTTATCATGAGTCAATTTCAAAATTTTCCAATTAATCATGAATTTTTTTAATAATAAAGTAAATTTGTATTTTTATCAGATTTTCATAATCCTTTTTTAATTCAGATAAATATTAAAAATGCCGTCTGAAAAAGAGTGTTTTCTTTTTCAGACGGCATTTTCAAAAGATTCATGCTTAATGCACACAATCGAACGCGGAATGCTCAGCACATATCCACTTAAATATGAATTTCGTTCATCAAAAATAAAAAGGCCGTCTGAAAGTGAATACTTTCAGACGGCCTCTTAGTTTTTCAAAACTCAATTTGAACCAAGAAAATAAGGGTCGTCATTCCCGCGCAGGCGGGAATCCAGAATTATCGGTTTCAGGAATGCTGAACTATTTCAGAAATTTGACGTTCTGGATTCCCGCCTGCGCGGGAATGACGGCCTAAAGATTTCTAAAAATTTACGAGTTTTACAAAGATCTCGATCGCTTTTCAATCTTTATCCTGCTTCTGCATTTTCAACCAAAACAAATGGCGACAAGAATCGGTAAAGCGCTTACGCTCAGGTGTGATGCGACCATGCTCCGGATGCTTCAACACCTGATAGCTGATTTCACACGGCAAACAAGCAGCCGCCTCGGGCTCGATATCGAAATTACCTTCGTCTTGCTCCACGCGGTAGCGCAACACCGCTCCATCGACAAAACGGTACATCGTTTCATCCAACACGCCGTCTGAAAGCTTTTCAGACAGCGTGTCTTCTTTGGTAATCACGGCCACGTCGCCCAAACCATGCGCGGCGCGGACATACCGTCCCAGCGGCAAATCCATTATTCAGCTTCTTCAATCCAAGCCTGTTGCACGGCTTCGAGAATACGCTCACCACAACGCGCCGGATCGTCGTCAAATTCCGGCAGCGCCATAATCAATTCGCGCAAGTGGGTGAATCGGATGGTTTTCGGATCGATGTCGCCGTGTGTGTCATACAATTCTTCGGCGATGCGTTGGGTATCAGTCCATTTCATGAATGTGTCCTTTCGATGTGTAGCGACTTGGATGTTTATCAAAGCGCTTTATCCATACAGCATACCAGGTTACCAATAAAAGCATCTTGAGTATATTTCTTTACCCTATACTTTTCAAATTTAAGCCTTATTCCAAGATGTTCACACACGCACAGTTTTTACTTTAACTTCAATCTGCTTGTGCAACGGCTCCAACTTGTTCATTAATGATCTTCACGCGCATGGTTGATGGTGTATTTCGGAATTTCCACCACCAAATCTTCATCGGCCACCACTGCTTGGCAGCTCAAACGTGAATCGGCTTCCAAGCCCCATGCTTGGTCGAGCAAGTCTTCTTCGATTTCGGTCGGCTCTTCCAAGCTGTCGAAACCTTTGCGGATAATCACGTGGCAAGTGGTGCAGGCGCATGATTTTTCACAGGCGTGATCCACTTCGATGTCGTAATCCAACAAAACGTCCAATACGGTTTTGCCTTCCGGCGCATTCTCGATGACCGCGCCTTCAGGGCACAATGTTGCGTGTGGTAATACGGTAATTTTTGGCATTTTTATGTTCTCGTTGATGTCAATGGTTTGTGTCGGGCATGTGTAACACGATGCCTTTTTGCTTTAAATTGTCCAAACACTCTTGCAGATAATCCGCATCATGCTCGGGGTAAATCGGGTAGTCGGCAGGTAATGGCGTTTGCTCGGTATAAGGCGGCTCGGTTTTACCGCGATACAGCGGGTCGAACCACGCTTCATCAGGCCGATAACCGCGCCGGTGCATTTCCTGCATAATCAGCACATGATACTGAAAAAGCTTATACGGCGGATGGGTAAACACATAATCCACCGTCGCATGCGGCCGCGCCCAGCCTGCCCCGCGCAAGGCGGCACATTCGCGGTGTTGTCCCAAAAGCTGCTGGCGCGGCAATTGGCTAATCAAAGATTCGTGCCGCAAGCGCATGATTTTCTTTCATTATTTTTTCAGACGGCCTGAATATTAAGGAATCACAATGCCGTCAACTTTGGCCGCCAAAAATTGCAGGTATTTTTCGTCTTCACCGTCCCACAATTCTTCATCGCCCAATTCATAGGCCGTCTGTAAGGCTTCGAGCGCAGCTTTTTCTTCGCCCAATTCAAACTGGCTTTGCCCCAAGCGCAGATAGATAAACGGATTATCCAGCGCATTGATATAGGCCAAGGCTTCGGTCAAATCTTTAACGGCTTGGCGGTATTTGCCGTTTAAAAAATGCGTGTCGCCCATCGCGGCCAAAATCCACGTTGCCGCTTCCCATTGCGATTTTGGTTCGGGCAATAGCTTCCATGCTTCCTTATATTGCTTAACTGCTTCGTTAAACTGGCCTTCATCCGCCAAATCATCGCCTTGATCGCACAACGCGCTGATTTGTTGGTATAAATCTTGATTTAATGATTCCATATCGACTTTCTTTTTTCAGACGGCCTTAATTGAAAAAGGCCGTCTGAAACTGCTTAAATATTATCTACGCTCTGCCCCATCAACGCGCGCTGGATGTTGCGGTTCATGCGCTTGGCGGCGAAACCATCGGTGCTGTGGCTCAACGCCGTCACAGCGGCGCGAATATCATCGGCACTGCCATTTTCTACACGGCCTTGCAAAGCAGTGATGTCGGCTTCGATTTTGGCCAATTCTTCCGCTTCGAGCAAATCGCTGTCGAGTTCCAGCGCGGCTTTGATGGCGTCCATCAGGCTTTCGGCTTCAACCGTCGCTTCGGCGCGTGCGCGCGCGGCTTTATCGTCGGCAGCATTGCTCATGCCTTCTTTCAACATTTGCGTGATGGTGTCGTCGTCCAAACCGTAAGACGGTTTCACTTCGATTTGCGCGCTCACGCCGGTGGTTTGCTCTTGCGCCGATACCGACAGCAAACCATCGGCATCCACTTGGAACGTTACCCGAATCCGCGCCGCACCGGCCACCATCGGCGGAATGCCGCGCAAGGTGAATTTGGCCAAGCTGCGGCAATCGGATACCAATTCACGTTCGCCCTGCACCACATGAATCGTCATGGCGGTTTGGCCGTCTTTAAATGTAGTGAACTCTTGCGCACGCGCCACCGGTAAGGTGCTGTTGCGCGGAATGATTTTTTCCGCTAAGCCACCGTAGGTTTCCAAGCCGAGCGACAAAGGTGTCACATCAAGCAGCAGCCATTCGCCCTCGGTTTTATTACCGGCCAACACATTGGCCTGCACCGCCGCGCCCAGCGCCACCACTTCATCGGGATTCAGGTTATTTAAAGGCGTTTGTCCGAAGAAAGTCGCCACCGCTTGTTGAACGTGCAACATACGGGTCGAGCCGCCCACCATAATCACGCCTTTGATATCGGCCTTGGTCACGCCCGCATCTTTTAACGCCTGCTTCACCGGATCAATGGTTTTTTGCACCAAATGCTGCGTTAATTGATGAAACTCTTGGCGCGTGATGGTTACATCAACCTTGTGGCCGTCTGAAAGCGTAGCCTGCACGGTCGCGCTGGTTTCAGTGGTTAAGGTTTCTTTGGCTTCGCGGGTCAAGGCCAGCAATAATTGGCTGTCTTGCTCGTTGAGTTTCGACAAATCGGCGCGCTCCAAAATATGGCAGAACAAACGATGGTCGAAATCATCGCCGCCCAGTGCAGAATTGCCGCCCGTAGCCTTCACTTGGAACAAACCTTTGGTCAATTGCAACACCGACACGTCAAACGTGCCGCCGCCCAAATCGTACACCACAAACGTGCCTTCCGAGCCGTTGTCCAAACCGTAGGCAATCGCCGCCGCGGTCGGCTCGTTGAGCAGACGCAACACATTCAATCCGGCCAAACGCGCCGCATCTTTAGTTGCTTGGCGTTGCGCATCATCAAAATACGCCGGCACAGTAATCACCGCGCCCACCAAATCGCCACCCAAACTCTCTTCGGCGCGCGCTTTCAAGGCTTTTAAGATTTCCGCCGACACTTCAATCGGCGTTTTCGCGCCCTGCCGCGTGTTCAATTCAATCACGCGTTCGTTGTTGCCGAAGCGGTAAGGCAGGTAGTGCGTTTCTTTTGATAAGTCGGCCAAAGTGCGGCCGATTAAGCGTTTGGCCGAACTGATGGTATTGAGCGGATCGATTTTTTGCGCTTTCAAGGCATCCGCGCCAACTTCCACGCGACCGTCTTCGCAATAGCGTACGACAGAAGGAAAAGTTTTGCGACCGCGTTCGTCAGACAAGCAGACTGCACTGCCGCTGCGCACGGTGGCGACCAAGCTGTTGGTGGTGCCGAGATCGATGCCAACGGCTAAACGGTGTTGATGTGGTGCGGCAGACATGCCGGGTTCGGAAATTTGCAAAAGTGCCATGGTTGGTGTGCCTTTTGGTTTTATGGTGTCATCGGCCATATTCTAACAGATTTAACGGCGATAGTTGAGTGGTTTAGTCGGGAATAATAGCCAATCTCAATGGGCTATTTAGCCCTGCAACATATCAAAGGCCGTCTGAAAAACACAATTTTTTCAGACGGCCTTTAGTTCAGCTCCAAATCGCTATACAATCCATCACCATAACCATACCAACTCACAGGACACGCCGTGCAACCCATCGAATACTGCCGCCAAAAAGCCGCCGAAAGCGGTTCCAGCTTTTTATCGGGCTTCAAATTCTTGCCCGAACACCAGCGCGATGCGATGACGGTGTTATACGCCTTTTGCCGCGAACTCGACGACGTGGTCGATGATTGCAGCGACAAAAATATCGCCCAAACCACGCTCAATTGGTGGCGCATCGATTTGGCACGCTCCTTTTCAGACAGCCTGCCTGAACACCCCGTCAACCAAGCCCTACAGCCCGTTGCCCGCAGCTTTAATCTACCGCAAAGCGAATTTGTCGAACTCATCGACGGCATGCAGATGGATTTGGATCAAGCCCGCTACACCACGTTTGACGAACTCAAACTCTATTGCCGCCGCGCCGCCGGCGTGGTCGGCTGCCTGATTGCCCGCATTTTAGGCTTCACTAATCCCCAAACCCTTGATTACGCCGACAAAATGGGCTTGGCGCTGCAATTAACCAACATCATCCGCGATGTCGGCGAAGATGCCCGCAACGGCCGCATTTACCTGCCGATGGAAGACCTGCAACGCTTCAACGTGCCCGCCGCCGTGATTATGCAATACCAAGCCACACCCGAATTCGGCGACATGATGACCTTCCAAATCCAACGCGCCCGCGACACCTACCGCCAAGCGCTTACCCTGCTGCCTGATGCCGACAAAAAAAACCAAAAAGTCGGCTTGGTCATGGCCGCGATTTACTATGCTTTATTAAATGAAATCGAACGCGACGGCGCGCAGAACGTGTTGAAATACAAAATCGCCATTCCTTCACCGAGAAAGAAACGGATTGCGCTGAAGACTTGGGTGTTTGGGTTTAGGGTTTGAGTTTGTTTTTCAAATATTTAGGAAAGATTAGATGACGGCTTTTGAATAAACCTTTTTCGACAACATTCAAAATCTTGAATAAAAGGTCTTATCATAAAGGAATGAAAAATGAATTGTATTCTAGAAGATATTTTAAGTTCTTTCTTTCGCCAATATGATTTTTCACAGAAAAAATATATTAATGCCGTATTCAAAGGGATTTTATTGGGAACAATAATGTTCTTATTATTTTTTGTCGGTACCTTTTTAAACCAAGCTTAGATTTCAAATTTATAGAGTTAATCGTCATCTTGCTAGAAATCAACCTCATCAGTGTTGCTATCATGTCATTAGTTTATTTGATTGATCGTGTTATGAACAAGCTATAAAGGATGAGCTTTAATGCCGTCTGAACCCTCCCTTAACCCCAACCCAAAAAAGAAAAGCCATGTTCCCTAATCAACAATCCAAACCCAAAATTGCTGTTATCGGTGCCGGATGGGCCGGTTTGTCGGCAGCGGTAAAACTGGTTCACCGTGCAGATGTGACACTATTTGAGGCAGGCAAGCTGGCGGGCGGGCGGGCGCGTTCGTTTGGTGGCGACAAGGGCGGGTTTTCATTTTTAGACAATGGCCAGCACATCATGATTGGCGCGTATCACGGCGTGTTGGCTTTGATGAAGCAAATCGGTGTGCGCGAACAGGATGCGTTTGTGCGGCTGCCGTTGCAATGGTATCTGCACGACGGTTTGCGCTTTCAGACAGCCGCATTGCCTGCACCTTGGCATGTGTTGCTGGGTTTGTTAGGCGGCAAGCAGATTTCTTGGGCGCACAAATTTAAATTGTTAGGCGATATGCATGCGTTGCAAGGCCGTCATCGCCGAAATTTGCCGGATACGCCGATTGCTGCGTGGCTGAATGAGCGCGACACGCCGCGCAAATTGATTGCGCAATTTTGGCAGCCGCTGGTGTGGGGCGCGCTCAATACGCCGCTGGAGCAGGCGAGTTTGAATATTTTGTGTAACGTGCTTTCAGACGGCGTGCGGGCAAATAAGGCAGGCAGCGATTATCTGTTGCCGAAAACGGATTTGGGCAACATTATGGCCAATCCGGCGCTGGCTTATCTGCGCAATCATGGCGCGACCATCCGCTTGGAAACGCGCGTGCCGCCTTTGGAAAACCTGCCCAGTGGCCAAGTGCAGGTTAATGGTGAAGCATTTGATGCGGTGATTTTGGCCGTTGCGCCGTATCATGCTGCAGCCTTAATGCCGTCTGAAACGCCGGATTACATTCAGACGGCCTATCAGAATATAGAATACCGCGCGATTACCACGGTGTATCTGCGTTATGCGCAAGCGGTGAACCTGCCAGCGCCGATGACGGGTTTTGCCGAAGGCACGGCGCAATGGCTGATTGCACGCGGTGCGCTCGGTTTGCCGCCGCAGGAAGTCGCCGCCGTGGTGAGCGTATCCGACCATATTGACGCGGTGAAAGCGGATGAATGGGCGGCTAAAGTGCATGCCGATGTGAAACGCGTTTGCCCTGATGTCGGCGAACCGGTGGCCAGCCGTGTGATTACGGAAAAACGCGCCACCATCGCATCGAAAGTCAACCGCCCTCTCCCCGATTTTGCGTGGCTGCATCACCGCGGCATTTATCCTTGCGGCGACTACCTGCACCCGCGCTATCCGGCCACGCTGGAAGCGGCGGTGCAATCGGGTGTAGCGGCGGCGGATTTGTGTTGGCATGATTGGCAAACGCGGATTCAGCCATAGCGTGTGGCAAACAGGCGAATCAAGCCAGTTGTAAAGGTTAGCAAAGTGCAATACACTGTTAATATTCTTTAAAAGGCCTTCTGAACGTTTTTCAGACGGCCTAGCCGAACACCGAGGATTCTTCATGTCAACATTACAAAACAAAACCATCATCGTCACCGGCGCATCACAAGGCTTGGGCGAACAAGTGGCCAAGGCGTATGCCGCCGCCGGCGCGACCGTGATTCTGATTGCGCGCCACCAAAAGCGTTTGGAAAAAGTGTACGACGCGATTGTCGAAGCCGGCCACGCCGAGCCTTACGCCATCTGCTTTGACCTCTTGACCGCCGAAGACAAAGAATTCGACCAATTGGCCGCCACCGTGGCCGAAGCTACCCAAGGCAAGCTAGACGGCATCGTGCATTGCGCCAGCTATTTCAATGCCCTGTCACCCTTGGATTTCCAAACCGTGCCCGACTGGATTAAGCAATTTCGCATCAATACCATCGCCCCGATGGGCTTGACCCGCGCCTTTTCGCCATTATTGAAAGAATCGCCGGACGCTTCGGTGGTGTTCGTCAGCGAAAGCCACGGAGAAACCCCACAAGCCTACTGGGGCGGCTTCGGCGCATCCAAAGCCGCGCTCAATTACTTAGGCAAAGTCATCGCCGACGAATGGGAACGCTTCCCTAACCTGCGCGCCAATATCTTGGTACCGGGTGCGATTAACTCGCCGCAACGCATCAAATCCCACCCCGGCGAATCGCAAAGCGAACGCAAAACCTATGAAGACGTGTTGCCGCAATTCGTTTGGTGGACGAGCGAAGAAAGCAAAGGCCGCACGGGCGAGATTGTTTATTTGTAAGATTCGGTTTGAACAAAGGCCGTCTGAAAAATCATGTTTTCAGACGGCCTGAGACCTTTGCAAAACTCAATTTGAACCAAGAAAACTATGCCCGTCATTCCCGCGTAAGCGGGAATCCAGATTGATAGTTTTCAGGAATATTTAATTATTTCAGTAATTTTATGTTCTGGATTCCCGCTTACGCGGGAATGACGGTTTAAAGATTTCTGAAAATTGACGAGTTTTGCAAAGGTCTCGGCCTTTTTGTGTTTAAGCCAATGCCAAAGGCGCAATGCGCATTAAGCTGTCTTGAATTTGCTCGCGCACCATTTCGGCATCGTAATGGCTTTGCAGATTCAGCCAGCTTTGTGCATCCGTGCCGAAAAAAGCGGCCAAGCGCAGCGCAGTATCGGGCGTGATGGCACGTTTGCCGTGTACGATTTCATTGATTCGGCGCGGCGGCACGTCAATGGCTTTGGCCAGCGCATATTGACTGATGCCCAGCGGAATCAGCCAGTCTTCCAGTAAAATTTCACCGGGATGAGATAAAGGAATTTCTCGTTTCATAATGGCTCCTAACCTTTTCATCCGCAGATTAATGATAATCCACGATTTCTACTTGCGAGACATGCCCGTTGCGCCAAACAAAACATATCCGCCATTGTGCATTGATGCGTATGCTGTGTTGCCCTTCACGATCGCCACTCAGGGCTTCCAAATGATTGGCGGGCGGAATACGCAGAAAGTTTAAATCGGTAGCGGCGTGAAGCTGCTGTAGCTTTCGAATTGCCACCCTCTCGATATTGACGAAACGCTTCACCCTTTTGCCTGCAAACAGCATTTCCGTTTCTTTGCACGCAAAATCTAAAATCATGCTGGTTCCTTATTTTGCGTTTTGAATTATCATAACGTTATGCGTTAATATCGTCAAGCGTTATGAATGATTAAAGGCTGAGACCTTTGAAAAACCCCAGATTTGAGTACAGTTCGAAGTTATAGCAGCGCAGAAAGCGCAGACATATCAATTAGATAGGCAAGCTTTCGAGCAGCGCATAACGAAAAAATGTGCCAAAGATGGGGGTTTTGCAAAGGTCTCAGGCCGTCTGAACAATATTATTCAGACGCTCTCAGCAATATAACAAAATCATCTTTCTATCAAACAAACCATTCTTTCCCTTTTTCAGACGGCCTGTTTAAAGTATGCGCTATCGAGCATTCCACAAAAGAGAAACCGCATGTCTATTCAAAACCACCACCTCGATTGGCTTGAAGCCGAATCCATCCACATCATCCGCGAAGTCATCGCCGAAGCGAAGAATCCGGCATTGCTGTTTTCCGGCGGCAAGGATTCTGTTGTGTTGCTGTCGCTGGCGGTTAAGGCGTTTCAAATCGAAGGCCGTCCGCTGAAATTGCCGTTCAAACTGCTGCACGTCGATACCGGCCACAATTATCCCGAAGTGATTCAGTTTCGCGATGAAACCGTAGCGCGTACGGGTGTGCAGTTGGTAGTAGGCAGTGTGGAAGAATCCATCCGCAAAGGCACCGTCGTGTTGCGCCGCGAAACCGATTCACGCAACGCCGCGCAAGCGATTACTTTGGTGGAAACCATTGAAGAACAAGGCTTTGATGCGCTGATGGGCGGTGCGCGTCGCGACGAAGAAAAAGCGCGTGCAAAAGAGCGGATTTTCTCGTTCCGCGACGAATTCGGCCAATGGGATCCGAAAAATCAGCGCCCTGAATTGTGGTCGCTTTACAATACCCGTCTGTTCCAAGGCGAAAACATGCGCGTATTCCCGATTTCCAACTGGACGGAACTCGACATCTGGCAATACATCGCCCGCGAAAAACTCACCCTGCCGCCGATCTACTACACCCACAAACGCGAAGTGGTCGAGCGCGACGGCCTGCTGATTCCGGTAACTCCACTCACGCCGAAACGTGACGGCGATGTATCGGTGATTCGTGACGTACGCTTCCGCACTGTCGGCGACATTTCCTGCACCGCACCTGTGGCCAGCACCGCCGCCACACCGGAAGACATCATCGCCGAAACCGCTTCCGCCACCATCTCCGAACGCAGCGCCACCCGCATGGACGACCGCGTTTCCGAAGCCGCAATGGAAGAGCGCAAGAAAGCAGGCTATTTCTAATTTTTCGGTATAACAGGCCGTCTGAAAGCCGATTGCTTTCAGACGGCCTCAATCACGATTCCACTTTACCCGTTCAGACGGCCTTTATCGACCACCATGCAAACCATCAAAACCCTAGACCTGAACCTGCTCAAAGCCCTTAACGCCCTGCTCGACGAGCGCAACGTTACCCGCGCCGCCGAGAAGCTTTCCGTGTCGCAACCGGCCATGAGTGGCATGCTCACCCGCCTGCGTGACAGTTTCAACGACCCCCTGTTTATCCGCACCCAACACGGCATTTTACCCGCCGACCGCGCTTTGGGCTTGGCCATTCCCGTGAAGCAGATTCTCGAGCAGGCGCAAGGTTTGCTGGCTGAACCCGAGTTCGACCCTGCCAGCGCCGAACTCAAGATCAACATCGCCGCCAGCGATTACGCCATGCGCACCATCGTCACGCCTTTTCTGGCCGCGCTACACCACCAAGCGCCCAATATTCAAGTCAACATTACCTTATTCAACCCGCGCAGCATACAGGAAGATTTGGAGCGCGGCACACTCGATTTTGTGCTGACCACATCCGAGCAAGCACCGGATAATCTGCATACGCGTGCTTTGTTTGACGAACATTACGTCTGCGCCGTACGCACCGACCATCCCGTTTTGCAGCACGGCCAGCTCGATTTGGCTACATTTTGCGCCTTGCAGCATGTTATCGCTTTATCAGAGCATACCATCAACAATACGCCTGCCCGCGCCCTAGCCGACATCGGCATCAACCGCCGTGTATCGGTACAAAACGCATTGGCACTGCCCGATATCGTGCGCCACAGCGATTTATGCGCCGTCACCCCTTACCGCCTGATTGCCGGACAAACCGACATCAGCCATTTTCCGCCACCGGTCAATATTCTCGGATTCACCACTACCTTAGTGTGGCACGAACGCACCCAGCGCAATCCAGCACACCAATGGCTGCGTGATTTAATCGTGCAGAGTTGCCAGCAAACGTAGGTCGGATACTTGTATCCGACATTCTTGAATATGCGGCAAACAAATAACAACTTCCCAAGTAAAATTAAGCTGAGTTTTCATGCCGTCTGAAAAGTTTGATCATCTTTCAGACGGCATTTTTCGTATTTTAAAATGTCGGATACAAGCAAACGTAGGCCGGATACTTGTATCCGACATTCTTGAATATACAATAAGCAAATAACAACTTCCCAATCAAAATTAAGCTAAACTTTAATGCCGTCTGAAAGTTTGATCATCTTTCAGACGGAATTTTTCGTATTTTGAAATGTCGGATACAAGTATCCGACCTACGATTATGACAAGCGGCAAAAAATTTTAAGAAAAAGATTTCAGACGGCCTTCCATACCCGCGCAAACCCAAAATCACTTGCGTTTCAATAATCGCAACGCATTCCCCAACACCAGCAACGAGCTCAAACTCATACCCAGCGCAGCAATCCACGGTTTGACATAGCCCAACACCGCCAAAGGCACGGCAATCAGGTTGTAGGCGGTTGCCCAAGTCAGGTTTTGCTGAATGATTCGTCGTGTGCGGCGGGCTTGGTCGAGCATCTGCGGCATAATGCGCATATCGTCGTTGAGCAACACCACATCGGCGCCATCACGCGCCACATCAGCGCCACCGGCCACCGCCACGGAGACATCAGCCTGCGCCAACACGGGCGCGTCGTTGATGCCGTCGCCCACCATCAACACTTTACGGCCTTGTTTTTGCAGCGATTCGACATAGTTCAATTTATCTTCCGGCGTGGCTTCGGCGTGATGGGCATCAAGCGCCAAGGTTTGGGCGACATGGGCGACGGCGGCTTCTCTGTCGCCGCTCAATAAGTGCAGGCGGATGCCCTTGGCTTTCAAATCGGCCAACATTTCTGCCGCACCGGCTTTGATTTCGTCTTCCAATAAAAAGGCCGTCTGAAAGCCGCTTTGGTTGCCGAGAAACACCATGCTGTCGTTGTGGGCAATGTGGGCTGCTTCGGGCAACGTGCCGGCAATTTCGGCCACAAACTCCGCCCGCCCCAATGCCCAGATTTGCGTTTGTCCTTCAAAAGTAATTTGCGCGCTGACACCGTGGCCGACGCGGTTGACCCGTTGTCCGACAATCACGCCGTCTGAAAAGGTATTATCGGGCGCATGATTCAAAATAGCGCGCGCAATCGGGTGTTCGGATTGCTGCTCCAAGGCTTGCGCGATGGCTAAGCCGTCTTCATTGTTCAGACGGCCTAAGGCGATGATGCGGCTGACGGATAATTCGCCGCGCGTGAGTGTGCCGGTTTTGTCGAACACCACATCATCAATCTGCCCCAAGGCTTCCAGCGCGTTTTTACCGCCAATCAACACGCCGTCTTTGGCGAGCGCGCCGGTGGAAGCGGCCAGCGCGGTCGGTGTGGCCAGCGATAAGGCACACGGGCAGGTAATCACCAACAGCGCTACGGTGATCCACAAGGCAGTTTGCGCATCGGCGTATAGGGTCCAGCCGATAAATACCGGCACCGCCAAAATCAATTCGGCAGCAACAAAATTAGACGCATATTTTTCAGCCAACTCGGCCACACGCGGCTTTTGCGCCAACGCGCGGTCGAGCAGTTTCACAATATGCGACAAGCGCGTTTCGCTGCCGACGGTATCAGTGCGGATAATCAGCGGGCTGGCGGCATTGAACGTGCCGGCAATCACTTTATCGTCAACACGCTTGACCACGGGCAGACTCTCGCCGGTAAGCATGGCTTCGTTGACTTCACTCTCGCCCGATAAGACCGTGCCGTCAACCGGAATCACTTCGCCCGGTTTCACCACAATCATTTCGCCGCGCTGCAATTTGGCGACCACGGCTTCTTCGGTTTCATCGCTATTCGGATAATCTTTCAGGCGATGGCAAAACGCAGGCACGAGTTTCACCAAGCGTTCGGCTGCATCACCGGCTTTGCGTCGCGCGATTTGTTCCATAAAACGGCCGCCGAGCAGGAAAAACATCAACATGGCGATCGATTCGAAATACATGCCCTCACTGGTATTTTGCACCATGCTGTAAATACCGGCGGCAAACGTCATCAACACCGCAATCGCAATCGGCGTATCCATACCGGCGCGGCGGTTTTTGAAATCACGCAGCGCACCTTTATAAAACGGCACGGCGCAATAAAACACCACCGGCAACACCATCAAAAAGCCGCCCCAATGCAAAATTTGCAGATAAAGCGGTTCGATGTCATTGCCGTAAAGATAAGTCGGCAAGGCAAACATCATGGTTTGCATGGCACACATACCTGCCACCGCCAAGCGCACGATAAATTGTTTGCGCTCTTTATTGGCCGACTCTTCCACTTTTTGTGCATCATAAGGCGAAGCGGTATAACCGGTTGACTGCACGCGCAATAAAATATCCGAAAGCGCGACTTGGTCGTTATTCCACGATACTCGCGCGCGATGGGTGCTGTAATTCAAATCCACGCGTTTCACCCCCGGCAGGCGCAACAATTGCTGTTCAATCAGCCACACACAAGCCGCGCAAGTAATGCCGCCAAGCATCAACACCGCTTCACGCTCATCACCCTCGCCCACTTCGACAAATTCGGCTTGCACTTCGGGCAAATCATAGAGCTTCAGTTGCGACAAAATATCCTGCTCGGGCAAAGCGGCTTTTTCCGCATCGGCGGTGCGCTGTTTGTAGTAGTTGCCCAAGCCGGCATCAATGATGCTTTGCGCCACTGCCTGACAACCCATACAGCATGTTTCGCGCTCTTCATTGTCATAAATTACGGGTAAATGAATATGCTCGGGAATTTCGAGTCCGCAGTGGAAACAATTTTTTTTCATAATAATAACCGTCAATCTTCAATTATTCTTTTGTCGTTGGCAACGAAGAGGAATGATGGCATAAAACCATTTCAGACGGCCTATCCGCCAACGCATATTCAATCATCGCTTCGCGCAAAGCTTCCAAGCCCGAACTTTTCTCCACCGAAATATTCACCGCCACCGCTTTGCCGCGATGGTCGCGCAATACACCGGCTTCACGCTCACCTTCGGGCAGCAAATCGATTTTGTTATACACCACCAATTGCGGCACTTCATGCGCCTTAATTTCATGCAATACTTCGTTCACGTCATCGATTTGGCGTTGAAAATCCGGATTCGATGCGTCCACCACATGCAGCAACACATCCGCCAGCGCCGTTTCTTCCAATGTAGCCGAAAAAGCCGACACCAATTTATGCGGTAGATCGCGTACAAAGCCCACCGTATCCGTGAGAATCACACTGGCTTCATGCGATAAAAACAAGCGGCGCGCGGTGGTGTCGAGCGTAGCGAACAATTGGTCTTTCGCCAACACATCAGCCTTGGTTAAGCGGTTGAACAAGCTGGACTTTCCGGCATTGGTGTAGCCGACAATGGCAAAGGTTTTCAGACGGCCTGATTCACGCGATTTGCGGCGTGTGGCACGCTGCTTACGTACGCTTTGCAATTGTTTTTTCAACGCGGTGATTTTTTGGTTAATCAAGCGGCGGTCGGTTTCCAATTGCGTTTCGCCCGGGCCTTTCAAGCCGATGCCGCCTTTTTGGCTCTGCATATGGCCATAGCCGCGTACCAAGCGGCCGCTCAAATGCGACAGCTGCGCCAATTCCACCTGCAATTTACCCTCTTGCGATTGCGCGCGTTTAGCAAAAATCGCCAAAATCAAGCCCACACGGTCGAGCACACGGCATTGCAATTCTTTTTCCAAATTGCGCTCTTGTGTTGGCGTGAGTTCGTGGTTGAACACCACCAAATCCACATCATGCTGCTTCACCGCTGTGGCCAGCTCATCGGTTTTACCCTTACCGACAAACAGCGCCGTATGCGCTTTATCGCGTTTGGCAGTTTCTATCTGTACCAAATCGCCACCGGCTGCGCGCACCAAATCGGCCGCTTCCTCCAAGGCCGTCTGAAAAGACTGCTCGCGCAATTCATTGGCACCGGAATAATCCGCACTCAACATCACCCCGACCAACATCACGCGCTCGGGTTTTTCCAAAGACTTATCAACGGGGAACAAACGGGCTTTACTCAAGAGATTTCCTTTTTCAGACGGCCTGAATCAAAATACCTATTCTACGTCAAACACACCAAACGTGCGCTTGTTTCACACATAAAAAAAGGTTTTCAGACGGCCGTCTGAAAACCTTTTCATCATTTCATATTATTAAGACTGAACAGCTTTAGCCGCTGCTTCTCGCACTTTGTCCGCCGCTTCTTCAATCGCTGCTTGGCTCACCTCGGCAGTATTTTCCGCAGCTGTCACCACTGATTCGGCAGTTTGCGGGGCTGTTGCTGCCACTGTTTGCAGCGCTGCATTAGCCGCATTCACCGGCGCATCGTCAAACGGTTTAGCATCCGGTGATTGCAACGGCAAACGCGCCAAGATGGTGGTCACGCCGGTCACTTTGTCCCCAATCGCCACTTCTGCTTTGGCATCCAAAGGCAGGTAAACATCAACGCGCGAACCGAAGCGGATAAAGCCGTAGCGTTCGCCGCGGCTTAATTTGCGGCCAACTTGGGTGTAACACAAAATGCGGCGCGCCACCAAACCGGCAACCTGCACAAAGGTAATTTCGCGGCCTGTGGCGGTGGTCACCAACACGGCATTGCGTTCGTTTTCGGTGCTGGCTTTGTCTAAATCCGCATTCAGGAATTTGCCGCGGTTGTATTCAACGGCTTCAACTGTGCCGTCCACCGGCGATTTTTGCGAATGCACGTTAAACACGTTCATAAAAATACTGATTTTCAAGGCTTCGGTTTTGCGGTATGGGTCTTGCGCGCGCTCAACCACCACCACGCGGCCGTCAACCGGACTCAACACCGCATCCGCATCTTGCGGAATGTAGCGCGCCGGATCGCGGAAAAACTGCAAGGCAAAAATGGTAAACAGCCAAAACGGCAGCGACAACCAGCCATTAACGGCCGTCACCAACACGCTGGCGATAAAACCGATGGCGATAAATGGCCAGCCTTCGCGGGCAATAATTGGATGCGGATAAGAAGGTTTGTTCATGCAGATTCCTTTATTCGTAGGGTTTGGGTGATTATAACGGATTATCGGCGTAAATAGTCAGGCCGTCTGAAAAAATCAACGGCGCACATCACCATGTTGAACATCAGAAAAATGCTACAATATCCTATTCTTGATTTTATTTTCAGACGGCCTAAACACTATGTGCAACCATCATCACAAAAACGCTTCCGACAACGACACCATCCGCATCCGCGGCGCGCGCACGCATAATTTGAAAAACATCGATTTGGATATTCCGCGCCATAAATTGGTGGTGGTCACCGGTTTGTCAGGCAGCGGCAAATCCAGCTTGGCGTTTGACACGCTGTATGCCGAAGGCCAGCGTCGCTATGTGGAAAGCCTTTCCGCCTATGCGCGCCAGTTTTTGCAGATGATGGACAAACCCGATGTCGATTTGATTGAAGGCTTGTCGCCGGCGATTTCGATTGAGCAGAAATCCACCAGTCACAACCCGCGTTCTACCGTCGGCACGGTGACCGAAATCCACGATTATTTGCGTTTGCTGTATGCCCGCATCGGCACGCCTTATTGCCCTGAACACGACCTGCCTTTGTCGAGCCAAACCGTGTCGCAGATGGTCGATCATGTGTTGGGCTTACCGGAAGACACGCGCGTGATGATTTTGGCACCGGCCGTGCGCGGCCGCAAAGGCGAATTTGTTGATTTCTTTGCTGATTTGCAGGCGCAAGGCTTTGCACGCGTGCGTGTGGACGGCGAAGTGTACACGCTGGATGAAGTGCCGAAACTGCAAAAAAACATCAAACACGACATCGATGTGGTCATCGACCGCGTGAAAGTAAAAGCCGACATCAAACAGCGCTTGGCCGAAAGCTTTGAAACCGCACTGCGCCACGGCGAAGAACGTGCGCTGGCTTTGGAAATGGACAGCGGCGAAGAACATTGGTTTTCCGCGCGTTTTGCCTGTCCGGTGTGTTCATACAGCTTACAAGAATTAGAACCGCGCCTGTTTTCCTTCAATAATCCGGTCGGTGCCTGCCCAAGCTGCGACGGCTTAGGCAGTAATAATTTCTTCGACCCTGAGCGCGTGGTGGCACATCCCGAATTGTCTTTGGCCGCCGGTGCGATTGACGGCTGGGACAAGCGCAATCAGTTTTATTTCCAAATGATTCAATCGCTTGCCGCGCATTATGATTTTGACGTGAAAACACCGTTTGAAGAATTACCGGCCAATATCCAAAAAATCGTGTTGCACGGTTCGGGCAAGGAAGTGATTGAATTCCAATACCTTTCCGAGCGCGGTGGCACATTCACACGCAGCCATGCTTTTGAAGGCATTATCCCCAATATGGAACGCCGTTACCGCGAAACCGACAGCGAAACCATCCGTGACAAACTGCGCGAATACCAAAGCCACCGCGCCTGCCCGAGCTGCGGCGGCGCGCGTTTGCGTAAAGAAGCGCGTTATGTTTATGTCGGCAAACAACCTTTGCACGAAATTTCCGCATGGCCGCTCACCCAAACCTTAAATTTCTTTGAAACGCTGGCTTTAGAAGGCAACAAGCAGCAAATTGCCGAAAAAATCCTCAAAGAAATCACCGAGCGCTTGGGCTTTCTGATTAACGTCGGTCTCGATTACCTCAACCTGTCTCGCTCCGCCGAAACCCTATCCGGCGGCGAAGCGCAGCGCATCCGCTTGGCCAGCCAAATCGGCAGCGGCCTGACCGGCGTGATGTATGTGTTAGACGAACCTTCCATCGGCCTGCACCAACGCGACAATGACCGCCTGCTCGCCACCCTCAAACGCCTGCGTGATTTGGGCAACAGCGTAATTGTGGTCGAACACGACGAAGATGCCATCCGCGAAGCCGATTTCGTCATCGATATGGGGCCGGGTGCGGGCGAACACGGTGGCAATGTCTTGATTGCTGACACACCGGAAAAAGTTGCCCAAAGCAAAGATTCCATTACCGGCCAATACCTCAGCGGCCGCAAAACCATTCCCGTGCCGTCTGAAAGAACACCGGTCAACCCTGACCGCATGCTGGTCTTAAAAGGCGCGCGCGGCAACAACCTCAAAAACGTCACCCTCGAACTGCCGCTGGGCTTGATTACCTGCATCACCGGCGTATCCGGCAGCGGCAAATCCACCCTGATTAACGACACGCTGGCCAAAATCACCGCCCGCGAGCTGAACCGCGCCCACGAAGAACCCGCACCCTACGACGACATCAGCGGCCTCGACCACCTCGACAAAGTGATCAACGTCGACCAATCCCCCATCGGCCGCACCCCGCGCTCCAACCCCGCCACCTACACCGGCCTGTTCACCCCCATCCGCGACCTGTTCGCCGGCGTACCACTTGCCCGCGAACGCGGCTACAACGTCGGCCGCTTCTCGTTCAACGTCAAAGGCGGCCGCTGCGAAGCCTGCCAAGGCGACGGCGTGATTAAAGTAGAAATGCACTTCTTGCCCGATGTCTATGTGCCCTGCGAAGTGTGCCACGGCAAACGCTACAACCGCGAAACCCTCGAAATCCAATACAAAGGCAAAAACATCAGCCAAGTGCTGGACATGACCGTGGAAGAAGCACGAGCATTCTTCGATGCCGTGCCCACCGTATCGCGCAAACTGCAAACCCTGATGGACGTAGGCCTCGGTTACATCCGCCTCGGCCAATCCGCCACCACCCTCTCCGGCGGCGAAGCCCAACGCGTCAAACTCGCCTTAGAATTATCCAAACGCGACACCGGCCGCACCCTGTATATCCTCGACGAACCGACCACAGGCCTGCATTTCGCCGACATTGCCTTGTTATTAGAGGTAATAGGCCGTCTGAAAGGCAAAGGCAACTCGATTGTGATTATCGAGCATAATCTGGACGTGATTAAAACGGCGGATTATATTGTGGATTTAGGGCCGGAAGGTGGTGATGGAGGGGGGCGGATTATCGCTAAGGGTTCGCCGGAGGAAGTGGTGAAGATTGAAGGGAGTTATACGGGGAAGTATTTGAGAAATATTTTAAATCAATAAAAAGCAATCCATAGCCTGCATGAAACCTAAAATCAACACGTAGGGGGCATTCCCAAGCATGCATGCGTTCTTTGGGCTTCATATTCAAAGCCGTCTGAAACTTTTCAGACGGCTTTGTTTTATTTCCTACTCTGGAAACCGCTGACTCAATCGGGTTATTTTGTTTCGCTGTTCTATCAACAAACGCGCGCATGCTTGGGCATGCACCTTACCTTTCATTGAAAAATGCCATCTGAATTTTTTCAGATGGCCTCGCTTTATTTGCAGGAAAAGCTAGCGTTGTTTACAGTATAGTATTTGAAAGACAATACTGCATGAACATCCATAAAAATACCCGGCTAACCCCGCATAACCACCGGGTCATTTAGCGCGCTTATACGCAAGATAAAATCAGTGTCACTTTGTTGACGCAACAATACCGTGTCAGTTGCCATTGATGATTTTCCCCGCGAACCGTATGCTGAAATATTGCCAGACCGTACAGCAGCCATCGCAGCCCAATTTCTTTTGCGAGATGTGATAGATTTTCCCTATACCATCGAATGCTCCTATTCCGACAACGGTGTAGAATATCGTGGCAATGCGGAGCATCCGTTGGGGATTGCCTGTGTGCAAAACAACATAAGCCAAAAATTTACCTGTATTGCCTGGCCACAAACCAATGGTAAAGGCGAGTGGGTTATCCTACCTTAATGGAAATGTGGCATGACCAGCATCCGTTTAAGGATTTGGTGCACCGGCAAAAGAGTTATGCCGTTTTGTTAACTTTTATAACCGTCAAGCCCCACAGAAGCTTGAAAAGCGACACCCTTTTTGAGGTTTTAGAGACTTATTTTTCTCAACCTGTTGTGTAAACAACCCGACCATTTCCTACAAGCAATGGAAATCGTCGGGTTGTTTACACTTTTTACACAGCTATACCGACTAACTTACCAATCAAGGTCGTCACGCCCATTGCCACACAACCCCAAATTACCACACGCATCATTGCAGGGCGAGCTGGTGCGCCACCCAGTTTCGCTGAAAGATAACCTAAGCCTGCAAGTCCGATTAGCGTCGAAACAATTAACGCAGTCCAAAGCATATTCAATGGTAAGAGCAAAATCACCAACATCGGAATAGCTGCCCCAACAATAAAGGCAACCGCAGAAGAAAACGCCGCTTGCAACGGATTCGCAAACGTCTCTTCACTGATCCCAATCTCATCGCGCATATGGGCATCTAGGGCATTGTGTCCGGTTAGCTGTTTCGCCACTTCTTGTGCTAATTCCGGCGTTAAGCCTCTCTCTTGGTAAATTGTGGCAAGTTCTTGTAACTCCTCTTCGGCGTGCAGTGCCAACTCACGCTTTTCCATCTTCATATCGGCTTTTTCCGTATCCGCTTGGCTGGACACCGACACATACTCCCCTGCCGCCATCGAAATTGCCCCGGCAACCAATGCCGATGCTCCGGCTAACAGCAGCGTATGGAAGTCCGGCTTCGCAGCCACCATGCCGGTTAAAAGACTGGCAGTCGAAATCAGCCCGTCATTCGCCCCCAGCACCCCGGCACGCAGCCAGTTATTGCGGTGACTCAAATGGTGTTCATTATGTTTTGTTTTCATCAGTAATACCCTATATGCGTTTTTTCTCCACTATACACCTACTTCAAACCAGCAGCGTACCCATTGGCAAGCACCTTTTGAAACCACAAAAGCCAAGACCTTTGCAAAGCTTAAAACTCATCATTGTCGGGCTTAGACCCGACAATCCAACTGTTCCCCAACAATCACCTTGCCCAGAATGTCAAAAATTAAACCATTGAATCAAATAAACTTTCTTTGAACTTAAATCTCTGAGATTCAAGAGCCGGATTGTCGTGTCTAAGCCCGACAATGACGGCTACCTGTTTGTAGGCTAAATCAGGGATTTTACAACAGTCTCAAGCCGTCTGAAAACCTGTTGTTCGGTTTTCAGACGGCTCGGATACCAATCAGCCTGAGTCTTTCACACTTTGGTTTTGCTCTGCCCTTTTCGCTTGGACTTAGACTTGACTTCGTCCTTACCTTTTAGCAAGCGTAGCCTTTTATACTCTATCTACTCGCGTGCGTGGCTGCGCCACACACCTACTAACGCTTGCCGATCCAGGTGTAGCAACTGTATTTTTAACCCCATCAGCAAGCCGTAGCCTGCATGAAACCTAAAGTCAACGTGTAGCAAACGTAGCCTGTATGCTCCATCTAACCGCGTGCGTGGCTATGCCACACACCCTACCGCTGATTCACCGATTGCTGATTTCAGGTGTAGGGTGTGTGCGGTACGCACGCACGCGTTCGTTGGGTTGAGCAATCCCCCTATACGTAAGGCCGTCTGAAACCGATGTTTCAGACGGCCTTTTGCTTTCTTACTCCCTTTGTTATGATGACACGAATCAAAATAATCACAAGGGAAACAAATGTCGCGCTATCGCCGTAGCTACGTCGCTGGCGGTACTTTTTTCTTTACCGTCAAACTTGCCGACCCGAAATCGCGTTTGCTGGTTGAGCATATCGACCTGCTCCGTGAAGCCTATGCTTTTGTGCAAAAACGCCATCCGTTTGAAACGGTTGCCATTTGTGTCATGCCCAATCATCTTCATGCCGTTTGGACTTTGCCCGATGGCGACAGTGATTATCCGCTGCGCTGGCGTTTAATCAAAACGCGTTTTTCACATCATTTTGCTGCTTCGACTGTTTTATCCGCCAGCAAGCAGCGGCGGCGTGAAAAGGGGATTTGGCAGCGCCGTTTTTATGAGCATACCGTGCGCGATTATGCGGATTTGCGGCGCGTGGTGGATTATGTGCATTTCAATCCGGTGAAGCATGGTTTTTCGGATTGTGTGAAAGATTGGCCGTTTTCTTCGTTTCACCGCTTTGTGCGCGATGGTTTATTGCCGCCGGATTGGGGTGGAACGATTGATACCCGGATAATGAATTTTGGGGAATGATGGAAATGTAAGCAAACAAGCGACCGTGTGCGTGGCCACGCCACACACTACCTCTGATTTAACGCTTGCTAGGGTGTGTACCCCAAGGCACGCACGCGTTGTTTGGGTTAAGCAATCCCCATACGCAAGGCCGTCTGAAACCGATGTTTCAGACGGCCTTTTCCTCCCCCCGCAAATTTGCGTGCAGCCGCTAATCTGTGTTACTAATAGCAGCCGAAATATAGCAAACCTCGTTTGATTTTCAGATAAGGAAACGATGATGAATAAAACCTTGTTGCTTGCTTTATGCAGCCTGACTGCTTTGGCGGCCTGCAACGGCCATTCTGCGCAAAACCTTCAAGCTTCAAGCCCTGCGGCGGATAAGGGCTGGCGTTTGAGCCGTGCGGAAATGAAAGATATTGCCAATCCGGATAAGCTGCGCTGGCGTATTTTTTACGAGAAGCCGTCGGAAGGCAAAGATGCGGCTTGGTTTGATGCGGTAAAACGCGGCGATTTTGCCAAGGTGAAGCAGATGGTGGAAGCCGGTCAGGATTCGGAAGCAAAAGACGAAGCGGCTTTGGGGCAAACGGCTTTGGGCTGGGCGGCGTTTATCGGCTATGAAGACATTGCCGACTATTTGATTGAAAAAGGTGCCGACTTGCGTGCGACCGACCGCGGCGATGTGTATAACGTTTTGAAATCGGCGACTTTGGGTAAAAACACCAATATCGTGAAGAAAGTGCATAACCTGCTGCGCGCGGAAACGGATTTGAACGATCAAACGGTGGAAGACGATGCGGAAACGCTGATGATTGTGTCGGCCAGCAACGGGCGCTTGGAAACGGTGAAATATCTGCATTCGCAAGGTGCGGATTTGAATTTGGTCAGCAAAAAAGACCAAAGCGCGCTGTCGTTTGCTTGTGAAAAAGGCCATACAGCGGTGGTGGAATACTTGGTTGCGCAAGGTGCAATCAACCATAAAACGGGCAAATCGGATTGTCAGAAATAAAAGCCGCTACACGTCTATCCTATAGGCCGTCTGAAAGCATCGTCAGATGTAGGATGTGAGCCCTAAGGCACGCGTGTTGGTTGGGATCGGTCAATCCATACACTCAAAGCCGTCTGAATCATTGATTTCAGACGGCCTTTTTCTATTCATTTTTATAAAACTCGTTGAGATAAAAAACAACCCGAATCCCCGCATAACCCCACACCGCGTGCGTGGCTACACCACACACTCTACCGACGGTTCAACGCTTGCGATTTCAGATGTAGCAAGCGCAGCCCGCATCACCCGCCCACCGCTTGCGTGTCTGCGCCATACCCCTTGTTTCACAAGGTCTTGCCATCAGTAAAGCTTTGCCTGTACGGCAAGTAAGTTTGCTTTCCATCATCAAGCGCATATATTGAAATCTACCTCCCACCCTGTTTGCCAAATCGCCCAACAATCTTTATAATTCCTACTTCCCAACCGGAATGTAGCGCAGCCTGGTAGCGCACCTGCATGGGGTGCAGGGGGTCGGAGGTTCGAATCCTCTCATTCCGACCATTTAAAAAAGCAGCCTGATTAATTTTAGGGCTGCTTTTTGGTTTGTTGGCCGCCCGAAATTTTTCAGACGGCCTTTTGTTTATCTTTTATCAAACTTTATGCACACTCTTCTGATTTTTTAGATATACAGTTTTATAATGATGAAGTTAATTGTTTAAAGGAATTCATGATGAATCATGCTTTCAGATGGCTGCTGTTGGCAGCCATAGCAGCTTCGGCTTCTGCTGCTTCGGCGCGCAGTATGCACAAACACAAGCCTTTGGCTTTGGAAGAAATGCCGCCGGTTTGCCAAGAATATTTCAAGCGTGCGGAAGCGTGTTATCGCAAGGTAGGTGAGAAAAAGGCATTGTTTCAGAGCGGCAATACGACATTCTTGCGCCAATCGCTGCCTGCTGCCGATGAAAAACAGCGCGTGAAAATGTGTGAAATCGCGCTGCATGATTTTCCGGAAAAGGTCAAAAATTTGAATTGTGAATAATCATGCTATGAAGGCCGTCTGAAAAGCAACAATCTGTTGTTGCTTTTCAGACGGCCTTTTCTATTTTTGTAATAAATTTTCTCTTTTTGCCACATTATTGCCATCACTCTTTGTTATAATCCTACTTCTTTAAATTTTTGTTTTCCTTGCGGAGATTGATGATGACTTTGAAACCCCCTATCCGTATTACGGTCACCGGTGCGGCCGGACAAATTGCGTATGCGACTTTGTTCCGCATTGCCGGCGGGATTATGCTCGGGCGCGACCAGCCGATGATTTTGCAGCTGCTGGATTTGCCACATGCGCAAAAAGCTTTACAGGGTGTCATCATGGAAATGCACGATTGCGCGTTTCCGTTGCTGCTGGATGTGTTTGCCACCGATGATCCGGAAGTGGCATTTAAAGAGGCAGATATTGCGATTCTGATTGGCGCCCGTCCGCGCACGCAAGGTATGGAGCGTTCGGATTTGCTCAATGCCAATGCGGCAATTTTCAAAACACAGGGCGAAGCCTTGAATAAAGTGGCCAGCCGTGATGTGAAGGTTTTGGTGGCGGGCAATCCGGCCAACACCAATACTTACATCGCCATGAAATCGGCACCGGATATTACGAAGAAAAACTTCAGCGCACTGATGCGTCTTGATCATCACCGTGCAGTCAGCCAAATTGCTGAAAAAATCAATCGCCCGGTCACTTCGGTCGAAAAAATGTGCGTATGGGGCAATCACAGCCCGACCATGTATGCCGATTACCGCTACGCCACCAGCGATGGCGATTCGGTAGTCGATATGATTCACGATGAAGCTTGGTACACCGACGTTTACATGCCGAAAATCGCCAAACGCGGCGCGGCCATCATCGAAGCGCGCGGCGCATCTTCAGCGGCTTCGGCAGGCAATGCCATCATCTACCACTTGCGTGATTGGATTTTGGGCACCAGCGGCAAATGGGTCACCATGGGCGTGCCGTCGGATGGTTCATATGGCATTCCTGAAGATGTGATTTTCGGCTTTCCGGTGATTTGTGAAAATGGCGATTATCAGATTGTGCAAGGCTTGGATTTATCCGACGAATTCAGCCAACAGCGCATTGCATTGACTTTAAACGAATTATTGGAAGAACAAGAAGCGGTAAAAGATTTGGTATAAACCTTATTTATTGATGAGGCCGTCTGAAAGTATGAGAAACTACTTTTCAGACGGCTTTTTGTTTCAGACGGCCTTTAACAATGATTCAATTTGCGTCAAAAATATGGCACAATCCAAAGCCCGATTTCTCCATATTTATAGGAACATCATGTCTGAACGACACGCCTCACATGCCGCGCCGCTGCTGGTGGTCGGCTGCATTATTTTCGGCTTGGGCAGCCTGATTGTAAAATTTGTCGATGTCGGCTCGTATGCCATTGCCTTTTGGCGGTTGGCAATTTCCGGCGTGGTGTTTTTCTTTTTGGCACGCTTTTTCGGCCAAAAATTGCCGCAAAACAAAAAAGCCGTTTACACCGCCCTGCTCTCCGGTGTATTTCTTGCGTTTGATTTGGCGCTGTGGCACGAAAGCATCCACGCTGTCGGCCCTGGCATTTCCACCCTGCTCAACAGCCTGCAAATCTTTTTCCTGTCCGCCATCGGCTTTTTCTTTTTCGGCGAACGCCTAAGCAAGCTGCAAATGCTCAGTTTGCTGATTGCCATTACCGGCGTGGCCTTCATCGGCAGTCCGGAATTCGGCTACAACAGCGATGCCGTATGGGGTTTTGTTAGCGGCATTGCCTCAGGTGCGATGTTGGCTCTATCGATGGTGTTTATCCGCAAAACCCATCAAATCGAACAAACCGCGCTGTTTCCTTTAATGATGATTTTGAGCTTCGGCGGCGCATTCTCGCTGATTTTACCAGCCTTGATTTTCGATGCGGGCGCGCTGTATCCGACCACTTTGCGCGATGTGGGCTTAGTATTGATTTACGGCGTGGTGATGCAGTGTTTCGCTTGGGGCTTGATTGCTTATGCCATTCCGCTGCTGTCGCTCTCACTTACCGGTTTGCTGCTGCTTTCGGAACCCGTCGCCGCCTTGGTCATCGACTATTTCTGGCTCGACAAACCAATCAATGGTTTGCAATGGTTGGGCGCAGCGATGACGTTGCTCGCGATTTATTTGGGCTCGCTTAAAAGTAAATCAGCAGATTAATCTACATAACAACAGGCCGTCTGAAAAATAAATTTCAGACGGCCTTTTCATATCAGCTTTTATTTAATCGATGTACCGATTCGGCTCATGTCACCGAAGTTCATCCACACAAAAAATGCTTTGCCGACAATCAGTTTGTCGCTGACAAAACCCCAATAGCGGGAATCTTCGCTGTTGTCGCGGTTATCACCCATCATAAAATAATGGCCTTCCGGCACGGTGCATTTAAAGGCGGAACCGTCTTGCGCGTATTCGCAGTTTTCGCGGTGGGCAAAATTGGCGCGCACGGCTTGCGGTAGGAAGCTTGGTTGTTCAGCCATTTTCAGCACTTGGAAGCTGTGGCTGCCGATGTTTTCACGGAAGGCTTCGGCTTCGATATCCACCATGCCGTATTGGCGGGTGTTTTCAGCGTAGGTCTGCATGCCTTCGGACTGCTCGGTAATGGTTTGGCCGTTGATGCTCAAGACTTTGTCTTTATATTCAACAATATCACCCGGCAAACCGATGGCGCGTTTGATGTAGTTGATGCTCGGATTTTCCGGATAAGTAAACACCACCACATCGCCATGCTCGACTTTTCCGGTTGGAATCAGCACATTATTGATAATCGGCGTGCGGATGCCGTATGAAAACTTGTTCACCAAGATGAAGTCGCCCACCACCAAACCCGGGCGCATCGAGCTTGACGGAATTTGGAAAGGCTCGGCGATAAAGGTGCGCAACACAAACACGATTAAGATAATCGGGAAAAAGCCGCTCATGTAATCGGTGAAGTGGCCTTCGTCTTGATGCGCAGGATCTTTTTTCAGACGGCCTTTATGGATAAACCACACAATGCCGGTAAATACCACAAACACCAGCAATACGGCGGTAAAACTCATGAAAAACGACAACACGCCGAACACGCCGATCATCATCAGCAGATAGCCCCATTGCAGGCCACCGCTCCATTCGCCGTTGTCTTCACGCACTTTGCTGCTTTTCAGATACAGCACCACGCCGAACACAAAGGCAGCGATGGCTGCAAACAATAAATTCGTACCCATTATTTGTCACTCACTTGCAAAATCGCCAAGAACGCGCTTTGTGGAATTTCCACATTGCCCACCTGTTTCATACGGCGTTTACCGGCTTTTTGTTTTTCCAACAGTTTTTTCTTACGCGTGATGTCACCGCCGTAACATTTCGCCAATACGTTTTTACGCAGGGCTTTGACGTTTTCACGGGCGATAATCTGGCTGCCGATGGCGGCCTGCACGGCAATGTCAAACATTTGGCGCGGAATCAGTTCGCGCATTTTGGCGGCCAATTCGCGGCCGCGATGTACTGCTGTTTGACGGTGCACAATCAGGCTCAAGGCATCGACTTTTTCGCCGTTGACCATAATATCCAATTTAATCAAGTCAGAAGCTTGGAATTCTTTAAACTGATAATCCAAAGAAGCATAGCCGCGCGATGTGGATTTGAGCTTATCAAAGAAATCCATCACCACTTCATTCATCGGCAAATCATAGGTCAACATCACTTGGCGACCCATGTATTGCATATTCACCTGCACGCCACGCTTTTGGTTACACAGCGTCATCACGTTGCCGACATATTCCTGCGGCACGAGAATGGTCGCGGTGATAATCGGCTCAAGAATGGTTTCAATCTGGCTGATGTCGGGCAGTTTGGACGGGTTTTCCACTTCGATTTTTTCGCCGTTTTTCATCACCACTTCATACACCACCGTCGGCGCCGTGGTAATCAAATCCATGTCGAATTCGCGTTCCAAACGCTCTTGCACAATTTCCAAGTGCAACAAACCCAAGAAGCCGCAACGGAAACCGAAACCCAAGGCTTGCGACACTTCTGGCTCGAATTTCAAAGCCGCATCGTTGAGTTGGAGTTTTTCCAAGGCATCGCGCAAGGCTTCGTAGTCGTGGCTTTCCACCGGATACAAGCCGGCAAATACCTGACTTTGCACTTCTTGGAAGCCCGGCAGCGGCTCGGCAGCAGGATTGGCCATCAGCGTGATGGTATCGCCCACTTTGGCCGAACCTAATTCTTTAATACCGGTAATCAAAAAGCCCACTTCACCGGCTTTCAATTCCGGTTTTTGCACCGATTTCGGTGTGAACACGCCCAATTGCTCAACCTGCGTTTCGGCTTTGGTGCTCATGAAACGCACTTTGTCTTTGAGTTTCAGACGGCCTTGTTTGATACGAATTAACATCACCACGCCGACATAATTGTCAAACCACGAGTCGATAATCATCGCTTGCAAAGGCGCATCTTCATCACCTTCCGGCGCCGGCACTTTGGCCACGATTTCTTCCAACACATCTTCCACGCCCAAGCCGCTCTTGGCCGAACACTGCACCGCGCCAATGGCATCGATGCCGATGATGTCTTCAATTTCTTGTTCCACACGTTCAGGGTCGGCAGCAGGCAAGTCGATTTTGTTCAACACCGGCACCACTTCCACGCCCAAATCAATGGCGGTATAGCAGTTGGCCACGGTTTGCGCTTCCACGCCTTGCGACGCGTCCACCACCAACAGCGCGCCTTCGCAAGCAGACAGCGAACGCGACACTTCGTAAGAAAAGTCAACGTGTCCCGGGGTGTCAATCAGGTTGAGCTGGTAAGTTTGGCCATCACGCGCTTTGTAGCTCAAAGCCGCAGTTTGCGCCTTAATAGTGATGCCGCGCTCTTTTTCAATATCCATAGAATCCAGCACCTGCGTGCTCATTTCACGCAATTCCAAACCACCGCAATACTGAATGAAACGGTCGGCCAGCGTTGATTTGCCATGGTCGATGTGGGCAATAATGGAGAAATTTCGGATATTTTTCATGTGGTTATTTTGATGAGAAGTTCGATGGCTCAAAAGGCCGTCTGAAAAAACACGGTAAGCTTTCAGACGGCCTTCCAAATAGAATTAAAATAGCTGTGTATTTTAGCGGAAATTTACTGTTTTTGCATGGGTTTTTAAAGCTTGGCGACAATCTCCATCACCATCTTCGCCGAACTCACTGCCGCAGTTTTCAAAAATTCTTCAAAACTAATATCTGCTTTTTCATCGGCAGAATCGGATACCGCTCGAATCACGACTAATGGCGTATTCAATTGATGGCACGCTTGGGCAATGGCGGCTGCCTCCATTTCTACCGCTTGCACATCATTAAAATGACCGCGGATTTCCGCCACACGCTCGCTGCTGTGGACGAATTGGTCGCCGCTGACAATCAAACCACGGCTGACTTGGGCGTGTTCAAATGCTTGCGCGGCATCTTTGGCTACGGCCATTAATTGTTCATCACTTTCAAACACAGCAGGTTGCTGCGGCACTTGTCCCCACACATAGCCGAATGCGGTCACATCCACATCATGATGCGCCACGCGCTCGCCAATCACCACATCTCCAACTTTTAAACCCTTACCTAAGCCGCCCGCGCTGCCGGTATTGATCACACAATCGGGTTGAAACTGATGAATCACCCATGCGGTGGCGATTGCGGCGTTGACTTTACCAATTCCGCTCAACACCAACACCATGCGCTTGCCGTTGAGCGTACCTTCATAGGCATTAAATTTACCGAATTGATGTGCTTTAATGTCGTCCATACGCGTTTTCAATAATTCAATTTCCTGCGCCATCGCACCGATAACGGCCACTGTGTTCATGCTCATGATTCTGCCTTTCTAAATGATTTGCGTGGATTATAACGCAAAGTACCGCTCCTAAATAATGGATAAACCACTATGCGCCTGCGAGGTTATGCCGATTCTTTAACATTGATACCTCAAAGGCCGTCTGAAATCCGTTCAGACGGCCTGAGCTCTTTTATTCCATTCATCATTTAATATGAATACTCTTTCTCCAACTCCAACACCCCGTTTTCCATGTGCCAAATTTCCTGCCCCAAGGCTTCGGCATCGGCGCGGTCGTGGGTAATCAAAATCATCGGCACGCCAGCCGCTTGCTGCAAGGCCAATACTTCGTGGCGGGTGTGTTCGCGCAATTGGGCATCCAATGCGGAAAACGGCTCGTCCAAAAGCAATAATTTCGGCTCGGTAATTAGCATTCGCGCCAAAGCGGTGCGCTGTTTTTGCCCACCGGAAATTTGGTTGGGATAATGGTCGGCAATACGCGCTAATTCAAGTAAATGCAACCAATACTGCGCTTTTTCAGACGGCCTTTTGCTTGGATTACGCCAACCTGTTTTCAAACCAAAGTCGATATTTTGCGCCACGGTCAAATGCGGAAACAAGGCATAATCTTGAAACAGCAAGCCGGCCTTGCGCGCTTGCGTATTCAGTTTTGTGCGCTCGTCCCACCATGTTTCGCCATTGAGGAGGATATGGCCGCTATCTGGCTGAATCAACCCAGACAATAATTGCAGGGTCAGGCTTTTGCCCGAACCGGATGCACCTAAAATCACGATACGCTGCGCCTCGGATTTCAGGGCGACATTCAAGGCAAACGACGGCAGCGTTTTGTGTAATTCAATATCAAACAGCATTATTTTCTCCCGTATTTCACGCGCATTAAATGTCCGGCAGCCAGCAAAATTAAGATACACACCGCCGACACCAGCACCACCAAACCATTGGCCAACGCTTCATCTCCAGCCTGCACCGCTTCATAAATCGCAATCGACAAAGTCTGCGTCTCCCCCGGAATGCTGCCGGCAATCATCAAAGTCGCACCAAATTCACCCAAGGCACGGGCAAACGCCAACAAAATACCGGCCAAAATGCCGCGCCACGCCAAAGGCAGGCTGACGCGGAAAAACACCGCCGCTTCACTCAAGCCCAATACCCGCGCCGCCTGCTCCAATTGCGGATTCACTTCTTCAAAAGCCGCCCGTGCCGGTTTGAAAATCAGCGGAAACGTCACCACCATCGCCGCAATCACCGCGCCCTGCCATGTAAAAATCAGGTTGATGTCGAACGTGTCTTTGAGCCACACGCCGAATGCGCTGTTGCGGCCGAATGCGACCAAAAGATAATAGCCCAGCACCGTCGGCGGCAGCACCATCGGCAGAGTCAGCAGCGTATCCAGCACATTGCGCCCGATAAAACGCCAACGCGCCAAAGTAAAGCCGACCGCCACCGCCAACACAGTATTCAACAGCGTGGCGGTTGCGGCGATTTTGAGCGAAAGGAATAAGGTAGTGAGTAAGGTTTCGTTCATAGATGGATTCAAGGCCGTCTGAAAAATATGCTTTCAGACGGCCTGTTTTATTTTTCATTCAAAATATTAAGGCTTTCTAAAACCATAACGGTTCAACACCGCCTGCCCTTGCGCCGACAACACATACTGCACAAACCGCTTCGCTTCCGCCGCTTGTTTGGCGTTTTTGCTCACCGCAATCGGGTAAGACACGGGGTTTTGTGTCGGCACGGTTGCCAAGATTCTGACCTTGTCCCTCATCAACACCGCATCGGTTCGGTAGACAAAACCGGCATCGACTTCACCGCGTGCAATGTAATCTAAAGATTGGCGCACGTTTTGCGTGGTGATGATTTTCGGCTGCAAACCTGCCCACAAACCGGCTTTTTCCAAGCTGGCTTTGCTGTAACGACCGACCGGTACGCTGGCCGGATTGCTTACGGCGATGCGGCCGAACTGTCGGCTTTGTAAATCGCTGAGTTTCGTGACCGCATATCGGCTGTTTTTCGGCGCAGCAATCACCAAGTCATTGAGCGCAAACGTTTTGCGGCTGGCCGCATCAATCACGTTTTTCTGCTGCGCCTGATTCATGGTGACTTCATCGGCAAACGCCAATACATCCACCGGCGCGCCCTGTATTGCCTGCTGCAACAATGCGCCTGAACCGGCGGTATTCAGCTTGATTTTGCTTTGCGGATATTGTTTGTGATAGCGCGTGATGATGTCGTTGAACGCATCTTTCAGGCTCGCGGCAGCGGATACAGTGATTTCCGCCGCGGATACTTGGCTTGCAACAAAACAAGTCAACAAAAAGGCATAAGGGATTTTCATACGGCCTACCCGATGGATAAAAAACGTTGTTGTACCACTTCTCCCAATACCCTTTTATACTCATAAAGAACTAATTCATTCAGTTAATATCTCAATAGACCGAGACCTTTGCAAAACCCTAGATTTGAGTACAGTTCAAAGTTGTAGCAGCGCAGAAAGCGAAGACATATCACTTAGATAGGTAAGCTTTCGAGCAGCGCACAACGAAGAAATGTGCCAAAGATAGGGATTTTGCAAAGGTCTCAGGCCGTCTGAAAATCAATGAGTGTATAATGCGCCTTTTTAATATTGAAATGTTCCCCCACACCATGATGGCTTCCCCCAAACAAGAATTTTTACGCGGCATTAAAGACTGCTCGCCCATGCTCATTGGCTTATTGCCGTGGGCGATTATTTTGGGCGTACAAGGCGGGCAAAAAGGCATGAGTTGGCTGGAAATGATGCTGATGACGGGGATGAATTTTGCCGGCGGCTCGGAATTTGCTGCGGTTGATTTGTGGACGCATCCACTGCCAATTCTGCTGATTGCCAGCGTAACCTTATGATCAATTCGCGCCATATTTTGATGGGGGCGGCTTATGCGCCCTATATGAAAAATGCGCCGATGAAAAAAGTGTTGCCGTCGCTGTTTTTTATGTGTGACGAATCGTGGGCACTGGGTTTGGCCGATGCACAAAAACGCAAAGCGGCCGGTTTGAGCGGCTTTAATTTTGCCTATTACGGCGGCACGTGTTTCATTATGTACACCACTTGGATTTTGTTTGCCACCATCGGCGCGGCGGTCGGCCCGATGTTCGGCGATGTGGCTGCGTGGGGCTTCGGCATGGCGTTTCCGGCGGTATTTTTGGTGATTATGCGCGGCTTGTGGAAGAGCTTTTCGGCAGCGCGACCTTGGTTTGTCAGCCTGATTGTGGCGGGCATTACCTGCTTGAGTATTGACGGCCCTTGGTATGTACCGGCCGGCGCATTATCGGGCTTACTCACCGCCTATCTCTTAGGGGAACAAGAATGATTACGCTTGATTCCTTCCTGCTTTTTTGCGCCATGTTGTGCGTGACTTATTCCACCCGCCTTATCGGCTTTTTCGCCCTACGCAACCGCACCTTGAGCAAACGCGCGCAAGCAGTAATGGAAGCCGCGCCTGGCTGTGTGTTGATTTCGGTGATTGCGCCGTATTTTGTGTCCGACAAACCGCATGAGCTGATTGCCATTGCTTTGACCGTCTTGGCCGCCAGCCGTTTTTCGATGTTGGTTACCGTCATCATCGGCGTGGCTTCATCGGGCATACTCGGCTACTTGATGCGTTGATGCTGCCGTATATCGGTTTATCGCACGCATCGCGTCGCAATCACGTATAATCTTGTTCATAATCCGTTTATTACCCTCAAAGGATGATTCAGATGGCCTATCAAGAAACGTATCAAAAATGGTTGGATTTTGCCGACATGCCCGACTTCTTAAAACAAGAATTGTCGGACATGGATGAAAAAACCAAAGAAGACGCATTCTATGCCCCGCTGGAATTCGGTACTGCCGGTATGCGCGGCGTCATCGGCGCCGGTATCAACCGCATCAACCGCTATGTGGTGCGCCAAGCCACCGAAGGCTTTGCCCAACTGATTGCCGCCAAAGGCGAAGCCGCAAAAAACGCCGGCGTGGTGATTGCCTATGATTCGCGCCATTTTTCGCAAGAATTTGCCTTTGATTCCGCTGCTTTGTTGGCGCAACACGGCATTCAGGCGTATGTGTTTGAATCCTTGCGCCCGACCCCTGAATTATCCTTTGCCGTGCGCGAACTCAAAGCCGCCGGCGGCATCATGATTACCGCCAGCCACAATCCGGCTGAATTCAACGGCTATAAAGTCTATGGCGAAGACGGCGGCCAATTGTCGCCAGATGATGCTGCGGCGTTGACCAAGCTCATCCGCGCCGTCGAAGATCCGTTCACCATTCAAGTGGCCGATTTCGAGGCCGCCAAAGCCGACGGCAAAATCAAGCTGCTGTGCGAAGAGATGGACCAAAAATATTTGGCCGCCGTCAAAACCGTCACCATCAATCCCGAATTGATTGCCCAACACGGCAAAGACCTGAAAATCGTCTATACCCCGCTGCACGGCACCGGTGAAATGATGGTGCGCCGCGCCTTGAAGCAAGCCGGTTTTGAGTCGTTTGAACTGGTTGAAGAACAAGCCATCGCCGATCCAAACTTCACCACCGCACCTTCGCCAAATCCCGAAAGCCAAGCCGCGTTTGCTTTGGCCGAAAAACTGGGCGCAGCAGTCGGCGCTGATTTGCTGCTCGGCACCGACCCCGATGCCGACCGCTTGGGCGCGGAAATCCGCCAAGCCGACGGCAGCTACTTGACCTTAACCGGCAACCAAATCGGTGCGGTCATGGCGAAATACATTTTGAAAGCCCACCGCCAAGCCGGTACACTGCCAACAAACGGCGCGATTTGTAAATCCATCGTTTCCACCGAACTTGTCGGCAAAATCGCCGAAAGCTATGGCGTGACCGTATTCAATGTTTTGACCGGTTTCAAATTCGTGGCCGAAAAAATCGCCGAATTCGAGCGCACGCAAGCTTATGATTATTTGTTCGGTTTTGAAGAGAGCAACGGCTATTTAATCAAACCGTTCGCCCGCGACAAAGACTCGGTGCAAGCCGCAGTGATGTTTGCAGAAATCGCCGCCTACTACCGCTCGCGCGGCATGACGTTGGCCGATGGTCTTGACGAAATCTATCGCGAATACGGCTATTATTTCGACAAACCGATTTCCATCACCATGACCGGCATCGACGGTGCGGCAGAAATCCAAGCGATTATGGACAAATTCCGTGCCAACGCGCCGAAGCAGTTTAACGGCACAAACATCATCAAAGTAGAAGATTTCCAAGCGCAAACCGCCACCGATTCAGACGGCAAGGTTACTGCTTTGAACACATCGCCAAGCAATGTTTTGAAATACTACTTGGCCGATGGTTCTTGGGTAGCCGTGCGCCCTTCCGGCACCGAGCCGAAAATCAAATTCTACATTTCAGCCGTCGGCAGCAGCATGAACGAAGCTGAAGGCAAGTTCAAAGAAATGTATAAAGAAATCAAAGCCTTTATTGCTTGATTGGGTTTGATTTTTCGACAACAAGGCCGTCTGAACAATCAATTTTCAGACGGCCTTCTGCTTATCTATCGATTCAAATTGTTATGCTTCTACACCACAATTTTCACGCGCCGACACGCAAATCCCGTATAATGCCGTCTGAAACATTTTCTTAAGTAAAACAATGGCCAACCAAAGATTGATTTACGGCTTTCACGCCGTTAACGCCCGCTTGTGGCAAAACCCGAAATCCATTACCGAACTCTACATTCAAGAAGGCAAAAACGATGCCCGCACACGCGAAGTGTTGGAAAAAGCCGCCGCCGAAAACGTGCGCCTGCATTTTGCCGATGCCAGCCGTCTCGATACCATCGCCAAAGGCGCGCGCCATCAAGGCGTGGTCGGCTTTATCGACGCGTCTAAAAACCACGTCCACTTGGAAGACGTATTGGAAAACCTGCGCGAACCGGCCTTTTTATTGGTGCTCGACGGCATTACCGACCCACACAATCTCGGCGCGTGTCTGCGTACCGCTGATGCCATGGGTGTGCATGCGGTAATTGCACCCAAAGACAAAAGCGCGGGCTTGAATGCCACTGTCAGCAAAGTGGCCTGCGGCGCGGCCGAAACCGTGCCTTACATTACCGTCACCAATTTGGCACGCACCTTGCGCGAATTGAAAGAATACGGCATTTGGATTGTCGGCACCGATATGGGCGGCCAATCCGATTTGTACCACACCGACCTGCCCGAAAGCGTGGCATGGGTGATGGGCAACGAAGGCGAAGGCATGCGCCGACTGACGCGCGAACATTGCGATATGCTGGTGTCGATTCCAATGTTCGGCACGGTCGAGAGCATGAATGTGTCGGTATCCGCCGGTATGGTGTTGAGCGAAACACGCCGTCAGCGGGTGTTGAAAGCAGAACAGTAAACCTACACATCAAAATGCCGTCTGAAAATGTTTTCAGACGGCATTTTTTATTGGAATTTCAAAACGCATTCCTACAATAAAGACAACACATAGCGCGTAGCAAACGCCTGCGTTTCCCCTGCCTGCAATACCTGCAAGCCCAAGCCATTATTGAAACTGTCCGGCGCACCGCTCAAGTTTTCCAAAGCAATCGAATCGCGTGTCTGCGGAACATAGATTTGCAGATACGGATAGCGTGAATCCGGATAAATGCGCAGTTGCAGCTTTTCACCGCTCAACACGCAAGCCGGTTGGTTAAAATCAGTCAACACGAAACTGTTGTCCAGCGTGATGCCCTGCATACTCAAGGCCATCTGAAAGCGGGTATCGGGCAGGATATTGCCGTTGGCGACCAAATCTTGGTCGAATTCCAACCGCTCGCTGCTGTTGAGCTGCATCGTCCAATCATCCACCTTGCCGCCCAAAGTGAAATAAGGATGCCAGCCGTCGGCCAGCGGCATGGCGCGGTTGCCGGTGTTGGTTGCGCGCGTGGTGACACTCAGGCCGTCTGAAGCCAATCGGTACACAATATTCAGGCGATAGGCAAAAGGATAGCCGCTGTCATCTTGGCGGTAATCTGCCGCCAGCTCTACCCAAGCCGATTGCGCATCCGCGCCACTATCGACAATGACAAAATCACAGTCATATATCAAACCGTGCAACGCGTGGCCGGCTGCCTGAAATTTGCCCTCAAGCTGATAATGCTGCCCGTCAAACACATATTTACCATGCCGCACGCGACAGGCAAACGGGCTGAGTTTGGCGCTGTGAAAACCATCGGTCAGCATTTGGCGGCATTGCTCTGGCGATTGATGCCCTTTGATGGTGTTGAACCAAGTGCCGTCAGGCTGCAGGATTTCATAGCGGTTGAGCAAGGCGCCAAAGGTGTAAATTTCGGCGCGACGTTGGCCGCTGTAGGTTAATACAATGGTTTCTTCCGATAAATCAAGGCTGAACATCTTCGCTCATTTCTCCATACACAAAATGCCGTCTGAAAATCATTTCACAGACATTCAGACGGCATCGATTTCACTCAACTACTTACGAACGGCGTCGGCGGTACTCACCCGGCAGCAGCATATCCGCCCATTTCATGATGTTGGCGACTTCTGCTGGGTTCAATTCGTAAAACTGGCCGCGTTTCAAACGGTTCGGCAGACCAATCGGGCCAAAACCCACGCGTACCAAACGACTCACGGTCAAACCTTGGCTTTCAAAAATGCGGCGTACCTCGCGGTTGCGGCCTTCTTTAATCACCACGTTATACCATTTGTTCATGCCCTCGCCGCCCTGCTCGTAAATACGCTCGACTTTGGCCAAACCGTCTTCCAGCATCACGCCTTCTTGCGTCAGCATACGCATTTGCTCGGTACTCAATTCGCCCAACACGCGTACGGCGTATTCGCGCTCGACTTCAAAGCTCGGGTGGGCAAAACGCTGCACCAATTCGCCTGAAGTGGTCAAAATCAGCAAACCGCTGGTGTTGATGTCCAAACGGCCAATCGCCACCCAACGGCTGCTCGCTGCTTGCGGCAAACGGTCGAAAATACTCACGCGGCCTTGCGGGTCGTCGCGCGACACGATTTCGCCTTCTTGTTTGTAATACAAAATAACGCGTGGCAAACGGTCGGCCCACTTCAGCTTGATGACGTTGCCCTTCACCGTCACATGGTCATCGGGCGTGACTTTTTCGCCCAATTCGGCCACGCGGCCATTGACCGTCACCCAGCCGTTGGTAATCCATTCTTCCATCTCACGGCGTGAACCCACGCCCGAAGCGGCCAGCACTTTTTGCAAACGCTCCGGCTCGAAGCGCGACAAATCGCTGCGGCGCTCTTTCAAATCGCGTGCGTGTTCCATAATTTTTTGGTTCGGATTGCGCACCATCAGCTTTTTCGCCTTGGATGCACGCTGCTTCGGCGCACGCGGATTTTGCTCGGTCGCTTGGTCACGGAAACTTGATTTTGCGTTTTTGCCTGTTTTCAGGCCGTCTGAAACGGCTTCACCGCGCGCACGGCGGCCGCCTTTGAATTCGGTTTCTTGTGATTTGGATTTAAAGCCGGATTCGGCTTTCGGTTTGCTTTTGAACGATACGCTTTTCTTGGCGGGCTTTTTGGCGGCGGTGGACACGCCGTCACGCCATTCGCGCTTGCTGGTCGGCTTTTTGGCCATGATGAATCTCCTAACACGTTGGATATGTTGAAAACAACGGTTCTTCTGCGGCACATGCGGCAGGATGGTTGAACAATAAATACTGGGGGAATACTGAGGCCGTCTGAAAAATAAGCGCTTTCAGACGGCCTTTTATATCAACGGCGATTTTACCCTATTTTATTGAATTTGTGTTGGTTTTAATTGAGAAAAGGCCGTCTGAACACAACTTATTTCAGCCATTCATCCCCATTGTGAAACTCAAGCCCATCAAGGTGCCAAACGCTCTTTCACCCACACGCCGTTTTCCAGTCGATACTGAATGCGGTCGTGCAAACGGCTCGGGCGACCTTGCCAAAATTCAATGCGATCGGGAATCACGATATAGCCGCCCCAATGTGGCGGACGGGGTACATGCAGCGGGTGTTTCGCGCCAACTGCCGCGGCTTTCGCCACCAGCATGGCTTTACCGGAAATCACTTCGCTCTGATTGCTCGCCCATGCCCCGATGCGGCTGGTGTAAGGGCGACTGTCGAAATACTCATCAGAAGCAGCGGCGTCCAGTTTTTCAATGCGCCCTTCAATGCGCACTTGGCGCTCCAATTCCGGCCAGAAAAACGTCATCGCGGCAAATGGGTTGACGGCAAACGATTTACCCTTGCGGCTGTGGTAATTGGTAAAAAAGACAAAACCTTGCGCGTTCACTTCTTTCAGCAAAACCATGCGGCTGTTGGGGCGGCCGTCTTCGCCGACTGCAGCCACGTTCACCGCTGTTGGTTCGTTGACCTGCGAATGCATAGCTTCTTGCAGCCATTGTTCAAATTGGGTAATGGGGTTGCTGTCGCACTCTGATTCCGACAGCTCGCGTTTGCTGTAGTCTTCGCGGATATTGTGCAGATCCATGATGGTTCTCCTGTGGTTTACTCTAATGATACGCTTTTTTTTCAGACGGCCTCAAGCTTGTTATTTGTTATAATGCCGTCTGAAAAATATCCATGCGAGAAAAACCATGCAAACAGAAGTCGAACTGAAAATCTTAAACCCGAAAATGGCCGAGCAGCTGCCCGCCTACGCCACCCCCGGCTCTGCCGGCTTGGATTTACGAGCGTGTTTAGACGAAGCCGTAACGCTGCAACCGGGTGAAACCTATCTGGTGCCAACCGGCTTGGCCGTGCATTTGGCCAACCCTGCCTACGCCGCCGTCTTGCTGCCGCGCTCCGGCCTTGGCCACAAACACGGCATTGTGCTGGGCAATCTGGTTGGCTTAATCGACTCGGATTATCAGGGCGAATTGAAAGTGTCGGTGTGGAACCGCAGCCAAACCGCATTCACCATCGAACCGATGGAACGCATCGCGCAAATGGTGATTGTGCCGGTGACTCAGGCGGCGTTTAAAGTGGTGGACGAATTTGCCGCCAGCGAACGCGGCGAAGGCGGATTCGGCAGTACCGGTAAAGCTTAAATCTATGATTTAAAAGGCCGTCTGAAACCCATGTGAACTGTCCCCCAATTCTTGGACAAGTTAATAATCTTTCTCAAACAGCCTGTTCAAGCTGGGTTCTGTAAGCCACAGGACTCAGCTTTTTTAAATTCAAACTAATACGTTCATAATTGTAGTAACGTATGTAATCATCTATCACTTTGGTCAATTCTGTCACCGATAACACACCTTCCTGATAGAAGCTCTCCACCTTCAATGTCCCGAAGAAACTCTCCATCGGTGCATTGTCCCAGCCATTCCCTTTGCGCGACATGCTTTGCACAATGCCTTTCTCGGCCAGCTTTTCCCGATAAGCCTGGGTTCGGTAAAGCACACCTTGGTCGGAATGCAGCAGCGGCGTTTGTCCGTTCAGACGGCCGAATGCTTTATCCAGCATCTGCATCACCATCTTGCTGTCCGGCTTTCTACTGAGCTCATAAGCCACTATCTCACGATTGAATACATCCAATATCGGTGATAAGTAC
>NZ_PDBT02000069.1:0-13408 GCF_002551535.2 Neisseria sp. N95_16 | reverse complement strand
CTGTTGTGCTTTTCGGTAACAGTAGGTTCCGTTGACGGAATGCCGTCTGATTTCCCGACTGACGGTGGCGGGATGACAACCGATGTTCTGTGCGATTTGGTTTAGGGGTAGGTTGCGGTAATGTCTGGAAATGTAGTATCTTTGGTGTGAGGTCAGTTGTGTGTAGGTCATATTGCAATCTTTCTTGTCAGGAAAGGCAGTATACTACCGCATACTGGCCTTTTCTGTTATTGGAAATTGCACTTGTTAGGCGAATGTAAGGGCCTGAGACTTTTATAAAACCGCATAAACCACCAATAAAAACCAAAACCGCCGTCATTCCCGCGCAGGCGGGAATCCATTTTAGCATTTAAGAAACCTTTTCTATTCAATAGGTTGTCGTACTAAAGAATGGATTCCCGCCTGCGCGGGAATGACGGCGGTTTTGTGCCTTCCGGCATTTGAAGGAGTTTTGCAAAGGCCTCGGCTTTTTTGTTTATCACATAGTTATGCTTGATATAAGGCCACATCAATAATGGTGGCGGTTTGCGCTTGAATTTGAAATTTCACTTCGTAATCTAAAATGTTCATCACATACACGCGCTCGGGAATGTTTTGATAGGCCGGGCGCGGGTCTTGGGCAATACTTTGTGCAATCACATCACGCTCTTTAGTGGATAAAGTGGTTTGCAACGGTTCGTTTTGCCACACGACAGCCAACTCTTGCGGTTTGCCGGTGACAAAGCCGCTGGCCGCATCAGGTTTGGCTTCGACAAACGGAATATAGGGTTTGATGTCGATGACCGGTGTGCCGTCGAGCAAATCCGCGCCGCTGCAATAGAGTTTCACGGTTTTGTCGGTTTCAATGCGTTCGAGTTTGAGTAGCGACAAACCGAGATGATTGGGGCGGTGTGGGCTGCGTGTGGCAAATACGCCCATTTTCTGTTTGCCGCCCAAACGTGGCGGCCGTACCAACGGCGACCAACCTTCTCCTAACACGCCATGAAAAATAAAGCTGATCCAGATATAGCCGAAATCCTCCAAACCGCGCACGCTGTCGGCATTGAATTCAGGGTTTAACTCAATGCATACTTCCGCTGCCGGCACCAAGCCTGGCTGACGCGCCACGCCGAATTTTTGTTTGTAGGGAGAATGCACGCGGGCAATGGTTTCAATGGTGTAAGACATGGTCGGCAAGGAGAGAAAAACCGTATCATATCACAGCAATAAGCCCCAAATCGGGCATGGATTTGATATAATACTCGGGTTTATTTTGCCGCTAAACTGCATGTTAAATAGTGTTTCACATGTTTTAATATGGCAGCGATTTAGCTAAATAATAAATATTTATTTAAAATCAAATAGTTATAATTGTTTCACGTGAAACATCACCGCTTATGAAAATTCTGCTTGTCCGTTTGTCCAGTATGGGCGATTTGATTCACACCTTGCCTGCTGTACAAGATTTGGCGCAACAACGTCCGGATGTGGAATTGCATTGGTTGAGTGAAGCCGGTTTCGCCGATATTGCCCGATTGCACCCGTTTGTTAAAAAAGTGCATACCATGAAGTGGCGGCAATGGCGTAAAAACCTGACCCAAGCAGAAACATGGCATGAAATAGGCCGTCTGAAAACGGCTTTGCAACAAGAACAATTTGATTTTGTGCTGGACAGCCAAGGGCTGATGAAAAGTGCTTTATTTGCCAAAATGGCGAAAGCGCCGATTTATGGTTTGGATCAGCACAGTGCGCGTGAAAGCTGGGCGGCGCACTTTTATCAGCAGAAGTTTGCGGTGGAAAAAGGCAGAAATGCGGTTTGGTGCAATCGCGCATTGTTTGCGCAAGTATTCGGCTATACCATGCCGGCGCAGCAATCTTTTGGGTTAGAAGTGCCTGAAGCAGGCCGTCTGAACAATTTAGAAACGCCTTATTATGTGGTGCTGCATGCCACCAGCCGTGACAGCAAATTGTGGCCGTCTGAAAACTGGGTAGCCTTATTGCAAAAATTACACGCCGAGCAAAATGCCAAAGTGTATCTGCCTTGGGGTAATGCCACCGAAAAAACACGCGCCGAACACATCGCTGCTGATCTGCCGTTTGCCATTGTGTGCGACAAAATGAATTTATTGCAGGCAGCGGATTTATTGGATAAGGCTGTTGGCGTGATAGGCGTGGATACCGGTTTATTGCACTTGTCCAATGCATTGGACAAGCCGGTGGTTGGTATTTATACCGATACCGATCCGTTGAAAACCGGTGTGCAAGTGTCGCTGTGGGCACAGAATTTGGGTAATGTGGCGCAAATCCCGGCGGTGGAAGAAGTTTACAATGTATTGATGGAATGCGTGGCTGCTAAAAATAATCATCAGGCCGTCTGAAACGTAATACTATCAAATCACTAAGCTGATGATTGAATCGGCTGAATCGAAATTATTTTTGAAATTCCTGTTTAGGAGTATGGAATGAAAGCATTGGTCGCAGTAAAACGCGTGGTCGATTACAACGTGAAAGTCCGTGTGAAGGCGGATGGTTCGGATGTGGATATCGGCAACGTGAAAATGTCGATGAACCCGTTTGATGAAATTGCCGTAGAAGAAGCCGTGCGCTTGAAAGAAGCCGGTAAGGTCAACGAGATTGTGGCTGTGTCTATCGGTGAAAAAAAATGCGAAGACACATTACGCACGGCCTTGGCAATGGGCGCAGACCGAGCCATTCACATCGAAGCCGATACCAAACTCGAGCCTTTGGCTGTGGCCAAATTGCTGAAAGCCGTTGCCGATAAAGAAAACCCGAAAATTGTGTTGCTGGGTAAACAGGCGATTGACGACGATGCCAATCAAACCGCGCAAATGCTGGCTGCTTTGTTGAATGCGCCGCAAGCAACATTCGCTTCTAAAGTGGAATTAAATGACAACGAAGTCATTGTGACCCGCGAAATTGATGGCGGTGAAGAAGTGATTGCATTGAACCTGCCTGCAGTGATCAGCGCCGATTTACGTTTGAATGAGCCGCGCTTTGTGAAATTACCTAATATTATGGCGGCCAAGAAAAAGCCGCTGGAAAAAGTCGCTTTGGCCGATTTGGGTGTGGAGACTGCCGCGCGCGTGAATGTGGTGAAAGTATTAGAGCCTAAAGCACGTCAAGCCGGTGTCAAAGTTGCCAGTGTGGCCGAATTGGTCGAAAAATTGAAAAACGAAGCTAAAGTGATTTAAGGGAGCGGAACGATGAGCGTATTAGTGATTGCTGAACACAACAACCAGCATTTGAATCCCGCTACCCTGCACGCGGTTAAAGCAGCTGAAAAATTAGGCGAAGTTCACGTATTGGTGGCGGGTAACGGTGTTGCCGCAGTGGCCGAAGAAGCCAAGCAAGTAGCCGGTGTGGCTAAGGTATTGGTTGCCGAAGCCGCACATTATGCCGAAGGCTTGGCTGAAGAATTAACGCCATTGGTGGTGAAATTGGCTGCTGATTACCGCTATGTTGCTGCTACCGCCACCGCATTCGGTAAAAACCTGTTGCCACGTGTGGCTGCGGTTTTGGATGTGCCGCAAATTTCGGATTTGACGGAGATTGTGGATAACCAAACGTTTGTGCGCCCGATTTATGCCGGTAATGCTTTTGAAATGGTACAAACGCCGTCTGAAAAATTGGTGTTGACTTTCCGTGCTACGGCTTTTGAAGCTGCTGCTACTACCGGTGGTAATGCAGAAGTGGTGAAAGTTGCTGCGCTTGAAGCGCAAAACATCAGCCGCTTTGTGAAGCGCGACTTGGCACAATCCGATCGTCCTGATCTGACTCAAGCCAATGTGGTGGTGACCGGCGGTCGTGCATTGGGCAGCGCGGAAAACTTCAAACAAATTTTGACCCCATTGGCAGATGTATTGGGTGCAGCGATTGGTGCATCACGCTCTGCAGTTGAGGCCGAATATGCGCCGAATGATTTGCAAGTAGGCCAAACCGGTAAAGTGGTTGCGCCTCAGCTGTATATTGCGATTGGCGTATCCGGTGCGATTCAACACGTTGCCGGTATGCAAGACAGTAAAGTGATTGTGGCGATTAATAAAGATGCCGATGCGCCGATTTTTAATGTGGCGGATTATGGTATTGTCGGTGATTTGTTTGAAATCGTGCCGCAATTAACCGAAGCATTGAAAAACTAAAGCGTTTCACGTGAAACATTTTCAGACGGCCTGATAAAAAGGCCGTCTGAAATTTTTCCAGAGCGATCATGATTATCACCACTTATTCCACCATTGCCACACCTGTACAGGCTGAAATCAAAGACAAAGGCAGTCGGTTTATTGCCTATGCCTATCCGATACACAGCGTGGCGCAGGTTGAGCAATATGTCGACGCTTTGCGTGAAGAGCATCACAAAGCGCGGCATTGGTGTTACGCTTACCGCTTAGGTGTAGATGGTTTGCAGTTTCGTGCCAATGATGATGGCGAACCATCCGGCAGCGCAGGACGGCCGATTCTCGGTCAAATTGATTCAGCAGGCTTGACTGATGTTTTAGTGGTGGTGGTGCGCTATTTTGGCGGCACATTATTGGGCGTACCAGGCTTGATTCAGGCTTATAAAAATTCAACCGCCGAAGCCTTAGCCATTGCCGAAATCATTGAAAAAAACATCGAAAAAACGGTTTGGATTCGTTGCGAGTATCCAGTGTTGAATGATGCAATTCGGATTGCCAAGCAGCATCAGGGCGATATCGTCGAACAAGATTTGCAATTAGATTGTAAATTAACCGTTCGCCTGCCGTTGGCGAGTTACGAAGCCTGCGTGGCTGCATGGCAGCACACACGACAAATTGAAGTTAATTTAGAAGAAGCATTTTAACCCGCCGTCTGAAGATTTCAGACGGCCTATTTTATTTCAGACGGCCTATTTTGTTGAAATTTTACGTTTTAATTAAGTTTAAAACCATAGTGATTTAACGCTGTTTAAGTATGTGAATATAGGCTATAATTTCGCTTTAATCTGATTCAGAAATCAATGTTTTAAAGGAGAAAGCATGAAATTGCTGGTTATTGGCAGTGGTGGTCGCGAGCATGCATTGGCATGGAAGTTGGCGCAATCCGAGCGCGTAGAAACCGTATTTGTGGCACCCGGTAATGCAGGCACGGCGATTGAGCCGAAGCTGCAAAATATCGCTTTAACCGCGCATGCTGATCTGATTGATTTCTGTAATAAAGAAAACATTGCATTTACCGTGGTAGGCCCTGAAGCGCCATTGGCCGCAGGTGTAGTGAATGATTTTCGTGCCCAAGGCCTGAAAATTTTCGGCCCTACCCAATATTCGGCGCAATTGGAAAGCTCCAAAGACTTTGCCAAAGCATTCATGGCCAAATACGGCATTCCGACCGCACAATACCAAACCTTTGAAAACGCAGAAGCCGCGCATGATTACATTAATCAAAAAGGCGCGCCGATTGTGATTAAAGCTGATGGTTTGGCTGCCGGTAAAGGTGTAATTGTTGCCCTCACCTTAGACGAAGCGCATGCTGCCATTGATGATATGCTGCTCGGCAACAAAATGGGTAATGCCGGCGCGCGCGTGGTGATTGAAGATTTTCTGCAAGGCGAGGAAGCCAGCTTTATCGTGATGGTGGATGGTGAAAACGTCTTACCAATGGCCACCAGCCAAGACCACAAACGCTTGCTGGATAACGACCAAGGCCCGAATACCGGCGGGATGGGCGCATATAGTCCGGCACCGGTGGTCACTCAAGCCGTGTACGAACGCGCTATGAATGAAATTATTTTGCCGACTGTAAAAGGCATGCAGTCTGAAGGCCATCCGTTTAGCGGCTTTTTATACGCCGGTTTGATGATTGATGAAAACGGTGTACCTTATACCATTGAATTTAACTGCCGTTTTGGTGATCCGGAAACACAACCAATTATGAGCCGCTTGGATACTGATTTGGTTGGTTTGGTTGAAGCAGCGATTGATGGCAAATTAAATGAAGTCAGCGCCGAATGGAATCCACAAACCGCTGTCGGTGTGGTTTTGGCAGCAGAAAACTATCCGGAAACGCCGAAAAAAGGTGATGTGATTTCTGGTTTGGACGAAGCCAACCAAATCGGCAAAGTGTTCCATGCCGGTACATCGGTGAATGAACAAAACCAAGTCGTGACCAATGGCGGTCGTGTATTATGCGTGGTCGGTTTGGGTGACGATGTGGCGGCAGCCAAAGCCAAGGCTTACGCAGCTTTGGAAAAAGTCAGCTTCGACGGCATGCAATACCGCAAAGACATTGCGGATAAGGCAATTAACCGCTAATCTGTATTTTATTTTATAAAGGTCTCAGGCTGTCTGATTATTCAGACGGCCTGTATTCTTTAGAAAAGATCATGAAACCGTTCTCCCGAATCTTATCTGCCAGCCAACAAAGAAAACTCAACGCCCATTTGAAATCAGGCGGTGTGGTGGCGTATCCGACCGAATCTTGTTACGGTTTGGGCTGTTTACCACAGCATGCGCAAGGATTAAAACGGGTGATTCATCTGAAAAAAAGGCCGCAGCATAAAGGCATGATTGTGATTGGCAGCGATTTAGACCAATTGCAACTCTTGATTAAAAGGCCATCTGAACACATGCAAGCCTTATTGCAGCAAACTTGGCCGGCAGCGAAAACGTTTTTACTGCCGTCTGAAAAAAGCGTGTTGCCATTATTGCGCGGTAAAGGCAGGGAAAAATTGGCTGTGCGCGTGCCCGATCATGCCGGTGCACGTCGATTGTGCCATGCGTTGAATACAGCTTTGGTTTCCACATCGTGTAACCGTGCCGGAAAACGCGCCTGTAAAACCGAGCGTGAAGTTAGAAGACAATTTGGTCGCAAAGTGTGGATTATCGGCGGTTTAATCGGTCGTCAGAAAACACCCAGCCAAATTATTGATGGTGAAACGGGCAAACGTTTGCGCTGATACAGTTTGAAAATCAGCTAATTATGAAAAGGCCGTCTGAAAACATAATATTTTCAGACGGCCTTTTAATTTGTGGATAATTTTGTGGATTAAAGTTTTTTACCGCACACTAGTTCATATTGTTTTTCAGTAATCGAGCCGCTCATCACGCTCATCGGGCGTAAATTGGTGGCGGTGTAGCGTTGGTTGGTGACTGTTTGGCCACGGTCATTTAGCAATTGCAAAGCTGTCAGGCGGTAGGTTTTATTGCCACAATGCATTTCCCAATCGGCCAATGCGGTTTTATATGCTGGTGTGTTGACGAATTTTTCTTCGCTGAGTTTGGAAATCACTTTACGGTCGCGAAATGTCACCAGTTGGCCGTTTTTCTTGATGCTGCTTTTATCCACCGCGACTTTAATATTGCCATTGGACGTGGTGCCGATGTTTTGCCAATTACCACTGCTTGAGCCACCCGATGATGCACAAGCAGCCAAAATCAATGCCAAAGAAGCGGCCATACCCAAGCGATACCATTGCATATTCATGTTTATCCTCGTGTTTAAATCAATCATCGCTATTATGCGTGAAGAATCAAGGCGAAGTAAACCGGCTTTGCAAACCTTACCTTCAGACGGCCTAAAGTGTGGAAACTAAGCCATGCACACAGCGGATAAAACCGTTAAAATAAAGCTTTTCAGCCAAACGGATGCATCATGAGCCAGCCCACAGCCCGACAAATTTTGCACGAAGTATTCGGTTATCCCGAATTTCGCGGCAATCAGGAAGCAGTGGTCAATACCTTGGCTCAAGGTGAAAGCCTGATGGTGCTGATGCCTACCGGCGGCGGAAAATCGTTGTGCTACCAGATTCCGGCCTTGATGCGCGAAGGTGTGGCCATTGTGGTGTCGCCTTTGATTGCGCTGATGAACGACCAAGTAGCTAGCCTGCATGCGGCCGGTATTGAAGCGGCCAGCGTCAACAGTAGCACCAGTGGCGATGAAGCGCGTGAAATCGCCGATAAATTGGCGGCAGGCCGTCTGAAACTGCTATACGTTGCCCCTGAACGCTTGGTTACCGACCGTTTTCTGCGTTTTCTCGATCAACAAAAAATCAGCCTGTTTGCCATTGATGAAGCCCATTGCGTAAGCCAGTGGGGGCATGATTTCCGACCCGAATATCAGCAGCTCGGCATGTTGGAGCAACGTTATCCACAGGTGCCGCGTATTGCCTTAACCGCTACCGCCGATGCCGCCACACGCGCCGATATTAAGCATTATCTTCAGCTCGAGCAATCGCCCGAATACATCGCCAGCTTCGACCGCCCGAATATCTATTACCAAGTCATCGAAAAAAACAACGGCAAAAAGCAGCTGCTTGATTTTATCCACAAGCAAATGAGCGGCCAAAGCGGCATTGTGTATTGCCTAAGCCGCAAAAAAGTCGAAGATGTGGCGCAGTTTTTGTGCGACAACGGTTTAGAAGCTATCCCCTATCATGCCGGATTAAGCATGCACGTGCGCGAAGCCAATCAACGCCGTTTTACTCGCGAAGATAATGTGATTGTGGTGGCGACGGTGGCTTTCGGCATGGGAATTGATAAGCCCGATGTGCGCTTTGTCGCCCATCTCGATATGCCGCAAAGCATTGAGCATTTTTACCAAGAATCCGGACGCGCGGGGCGGGATGGTCTGCCTGCCGCAAGTTGGTTGTGTTACGGCTTGAATGACTGGGTGTTGCTGCGCGAACGCATAGCTGAAGGCAACGGCGATGAAGCGCAAAAGCAAGTCGAAATGCAAAAGCTCGATGCCATGCTGTCGGTGTGCGAAACCACCGAGTGCCGCCGCGTATTGCTGCTGCGGCATTTCGGCGAAACTTCGCAACCATGCGGCCATTGCGACAACTGCCTGCATCCGCCGATCCGTTTTGACGGCACGGTGTTGGTTCAAAAACTGTTAAGCTGCGTGTACCGTGTCGGCCAACGCTTTGCGGCCGGATACGTTACCAACGTGTTGCGCGGTAAAAGCGACGAATGGATTCAACGCAATCAGCATGATCAGTTATCCACATTCGGCATCGGCGACAATCTAACCGACAAAGAATGGCGCAGCGTCATCCGCCAATGCATCAGCTTGGGTTATCTCACCGTCAATACCCAGCAATTCCAATCTTTACAGCTCACCGACGATGCCCGCAAAGTATTAAAAGGCGAAGCCGAAGTATGGTTACGCCCGCTCAAACGCGACAAAGCCGCTACGCAGAAACCGAAAGAAGAATGGCTGCGTACCGAGCGCGAAGAACGCATCTGGCAGGCGCTGCGCAAATGGCGCATGGAAAAAGCCAAAGCGGCGGAAGTGCCGGCTTATGTTATCTGCGGTGACAAAACCCTGCGCGATGTCGTGGAAAAGCTGCCGCAAAATCTAACCGAATTACACGAAATCTACGGCTTGGGCGAAGCCAAAATTAACAGTTTCGGCTTGGAAATCTTGGAAGTCTGCCAAGCGGCCGTTAATGGGCAAGATATGCCGTCTGAAAGTGTAAGCGAAAACATTTCAGACGGCCTGACCAGCGAACGTGACAAAATCATGTGGCAAACCCTCACCGCATGGCGCGACAAACAAGCCCAAACCGAAGGCGTGGCCTTAAGCAAAATCTTAAGCGACAACACCCTGCTTGACCTGATCCGCCTCACCCCTGAAACCGATTTGGACTTACAAGGCATACACGGTTTAGGAGAAGTCAGAATCGGCCGCTACGCCACCGACATCTTATCGGCCTGTTATCCCTTCGCCGATTCGTTAGACGATGAGGCGGTCAGCACGCGCAAACTTATGCGCGAATTGCTCGAATGGTGCAATAAAACCGCCCGCGTTGAAGACATCGAGCCTCACCAAATTTTCAGCAAAGTGACCCTGCGTGCCATTGCCGCGAAACAACCGCAAACCATGGCAGATTTGGCAGAAATTCATGGGGTAAACGAAGAGAAGCTGGCGAAATATGGGGAAACGATATTAGAGATTGTGGGTGAGTTTTAAATCAATCAAAGAGGCCGTCTGAAAATAATAGATTTCAGACGGACTCATCACTTATCCACAACCCTTGACTCGCAAAAATGCTAAAATAACACCTTATTTTCCAAACCTTTTCAGACGGCCTCATGCTCACCGATTTAGAAAAAAACGCCATTCGCGACCACTACCAAAACATCAGCAAAAGCCTGCCGCATTTCCGTCCGCGCGCCTCGCAGCGGGAGATGATTGCGGCCATTGCCAATGCCTTTTCACGCACGCAGACGCGTGAAGAGGGCGGTGAGGCACCGCAGCGCGAAGGCGAGAGCATTGCCGTGATTGAAGGGCCGACCGGCGTGGGCAAATCGCTGGCTTACCTGTTGGCCGGCGGCATCATGGCGCAAACGCGTGGCAAGCGGCTGATTGTGTCGAGCGCGACCGTAGCCTTGCAAGAACAACTGGTCGAGCGCGATTTGCCGTTTTTAGTGGAAAAAAGCGGTTTGGAGCTCAGCTTTGCCTTGGCCAAAGGGCGCGGTCGCTATCTTTGCCCCTACAAACTCTATCAACTTACCCAAGGCAACGCGCAGCAAAACCTGCTCGGCTTTGAAGCGCCCACCGTGTTGTGGGACAGCAAACCCAAGCCCGAAGAAATCCAGCTTTTGCGCGAAATGGCCGATGAATTCAGCGCGCGCCGCTTTAATGGCGACCGCGATACATGGCCGGAAAAAATCGATGACGTGATTTGGTTTAAAGTCACCAACGACCGTCACGGCTGTCTGAAAGCGGCCTGCCCCAACCGCGCCGAATGCCCGTTTTATCTGGCACGCGATACGCTGGAAACAGTCGATGTTGTCGTTGCCAACCATGATTTGCTGCTGGCCGACATCAGCATGGGCGGCGGCGTGATTCTGCCTGCGCCGGAAAACAGTTTCTACTGCATCGACGAAGCACATCACCTGCCGAAAAAAGCCTTAAGCCAGTTTGCCGCCGAGCATTCGTGGAACACCGCTGTGTGGACTTTGGAAAAACTGCCGCAAATTACTAATAAAATCGCCGCCCTCACCGACAAAACCGAGCTGGCGAACTTAGCCGACGAAGCCGCCGTGTCGCTGCTCGACAGCCTGCACGAATGGCAATTCCACCTTGCCGAAGAGCCCAAACTCGGCCTCAACGCCGGCGAATACGACAGCGATACCGGCCGCAAAAGCAGCGAACCGATGTGGCTGTGGGAAGACGGCAAAATCCCCGAAGATTTAGAATTGCTGGTGTCCAACACCGGCGTGGCCGCGCGCAGCCTGCTGAAACACGTTTACGGTCTCAACGACGCCCTATCCGCCAGTCGCCGTGACAAAGAGCAAGACGGCGCGCTCATCGACCGCCTAAGCAGCGAATTTGGCCTGTTTGTCGCCCGCATCGAACAAATCGGTGCCGTGTGGGATTTGTTTTCCACCGTGCCGAAAGAAAAAGAAGAGCCACTGGCCAAATGGATTACCCGCCGCGTGGACGACAAAAACGACTACATTTTCAACGCCAGCCCCATCAGCAGCGCCAGCCACCTTGCCAACAGCCTGTGGCGCCGCGCCGCCGGTGCGGTGTTGACTTCCGCCACCCTGCAATCTTTGGGCAATTTCAACCTGCTGCTGCGCCAAACCGGTCTAATTTGGTTCCCGCAAACCACCACCCTCGCGCTGCAAAGCCCGTTTGACTTTGAAGCACAGGGCGAGCTTTATATCCCGCCGATTTACGCCAGCCCGAAAGACCCCCATGCCCATACCGCCGCCATCGTCGAATGGCTGCCCAAGCTGATTGCCGCCGATCAAGCCATCGGCACGTTGGTGCTGTTTTCCTCGCGCAAACAAATGCAAGACGTCGCCCTACGCCTGCCTGAAGAATACCTGCCCCTGCTGCTGATACAGGGCGAATTGCCCAAAACCGTGCTGCTGCAACGCCACTACCAAGCCTTGAGCGAAGGCAAAGCCAGCATCATCTTCGGCCTCGACAGTTTCGCCGAAGGCCTCGATTTACCCGGTGAAGCCTGCGTACAGGTCATCATCGCCAAACTGCCGTTTTCCATGCCCGACAACCCGATTGAGAAAACCCAAAACCGCTGGATCGAACAGCGCGGCGGCAACCCCTTTATCGAAATCACCGTGCCCGAAGCCAGCATCAAACTCGTCCAAGCCGTCGGCCGCCTGATCCGCACCGAACAAGACTACGGCCGCGTCACCATTCTCGACAACCGCGTGAAAACCCAACGATACGGCCAGCAACTCTTGGCTTGTTTGCCGCCGTTTAAGCGGATTGGGTAAGTGTTGAGTTGAAGAAAGGCCGTCTGAAAGGCTGGTGTTTTCAGACGGCCTAAGTAGAAAAAATGCAACAAATACAATAGGAAATCCAGAAAATGGCTGTAAATCTCACCAAATTATATGATCAGTTAATTAAAATAACTGCCGAGCCGAGCCGAGCCGAGCCGAGCCGAGCCGAATCATCTAATTTCATTTACGAATTTCTAAGACTATTCGACACTCCTAAGGCAACCATAACCAGACTGCAAAACAATGGTGGTGTGAATGTTGCCGATATGCCGCTTTTGGGTGAAGTGGCCTTATCCCATAAAATCTATTTCAAGCCATTAGAAGCAGGCAGCGATGTATATGACGAGCTGCAAAAGCTTAAGTCATTGTCCTCTGCCGCAAAAAACAAAATCCGCTTTTTCATCACGACCGACTATCAAAACTTTGCCGCTTATGATACCAAGGTTGATGATACGCTCGAATGCGCTTTTGCCGATTTGGCACAAAACTACGGTTTTTTCTTACCCTTGGCCGGTTTGGAAAAAAGCGGAGACTTCATCGAAAATCCGGCCGATACCAAAGCCGCTGAAAAAATGGGGCGGCTTTTTGACCAAATCCGCCTCAATAACGCGCTGGAAAAGCCTGAAGACATTCATGCGCTTAATGTTTTTCTGACACGGCTTTTATTCTGTTTCTTTGCCGAAGACACCAAAATTTTCCCTAAAGACAGTTTCACCAAGCTTATCGAAAGCCACAGCCTTTCAGATGGCAGCAATATTGACGAAATCCTATCCGGTCTTTTTGCTGTTTTGAATATGCCATCTGAAAGTAGCAAGCGCGGCCATCTACCCGCGCATTTGGCGGTCTTTCCTTATGTGAATGGCGGATTATTTGCCACGGATGAACCGATTCCTGCCTTTGCCGTCCGCACACGTCGTTTGCTGCTTGAATGCAGCAAGCTCGACTGGTCGGAAATCAATCCCGATATTTTCGGCTCCATGTTTCAAAGTGTGATTGACCCTACGCAGCGCAGCCGCTTGGGGCAGCATTACACATCCGTACCCAATATCATGAAAGCCATCCGGCCGCTGTTTCTCGACAGTTTTCAGACGGCCTTACATTCGCATTTCAAGTGCAACGCTCAAATGCCATTGGCAAGGGCTGCTGAAAACAGATCACCCGGTGTCTCATAGTCCAATGTCTTTCTCGGTCGGCGG
>NZ_PDBT02000068.1:0-13651 GCF_002551535.2 Neisseria sp. N95_16 | reverse complement strand
CTGTTGTGCTTTTCGGTAACAGTAGGTTCCGTTGACGGAATGCCGTCTGATTTCCCGACTGACGGTGGCGGGATGACAACCGATGTTCTGTGCGATTTGGTTTAGGGGTAGGTTGCGGTAATGTCTGGAAATGTAGTATCTTTGGTGTGAGGTCAGTTGTGTGTAGGCCATATTGCAATCTTTCTTGTCAGGAAAGGCAGTATACTACCGCATACTGGCCTTTTCTGTTATTGGAAATTGCACTTGTTAGGCGAATGTAAGGGCCTTTTCTTCCCTACCGTCGTTTCAGACGGCCGGCAACTCAGCGACCGGGTGGTAAAAGACTGAGCGGTTACGATACCGTAGCGTGTGTGATGTCCTGAACAAGCACTTTGGCCGTGAATCAATCAGCAGTAGCGGCAGCCTTTGAACAATCGCGGTTTCGGGCCTTATCAGCCTGTTGCCGTTGCCCTCATGATGCCCTGATAAGGCTGACTACCGGCAATAGCGTCGGGGAGCAGGTGGGAGCCCTGCTTTTTTTGTTTCTTCAAGAAAGGAAAAATGATGAAAGCTATCCCTAAAACAACGAAACAGATTCAGGTAGGCATTTATGACAGCCTGAAAGCAGCGTCCAAACAGGTTGATATGCTGCTGAAGCGCAATGGTGATTTGTGTGTGAATATCGTCCGACACGGCAGTAAGTTTCAGGTCAAGACGGTGGTGTGGCAATAAGAAAACCGCTTTGTTTCCAAAGCGGCTTCTAGATGAGAAAGGATAATCTCGTAGGGGTACGGCGATTATCCTTTTTTTTGTGTCGTGATGCAATAGGAGTGATTTATAAAGAAGTGTTTACCTGCGGCGTTAGCCGCTGTTGCGCTGCTGGCAACTGTGCCTGCTCAGGCAGATGATTTGTTGACCGGTGATGTACGTTTGGCCTGTGAGGCTACGTTGTGCTTGTCGTCGGGCGAGCGTCCGCATGAGTGTGCGGCTTCGCTGAAGCGTTATTTCAATATCAAACACCGTAAACTGAAAGACACCTTGAAAGGCCGTCTGAATTTCTTAAAACTGTGTCCGGCCAGTAGCGAACCGAATATGCCTGAACTGATTCATGCGATTGCCCACGGTGCCGGCCGCTGTGATGCGGCAGAATTGAACCGTATCAACCGTGCTACCTACACCAAGCGTGAGCGCGAAAAAACCGGCCGATATTCTGACCGTGGCTGGATTGTCACGGAAGTGCCGTATATTCGTAACCACAAACCGTCTTATTGTAAGGCGTATTTCGAGCATGGCTGGACGCAGCTCAACACTCGCTATGTCGGAGAAGAGAAAAACGGCGGCAAATGGGTAGATACCAAGTAAAACTTACTCCTGCTTTAGCATTCGGCATAAAGTGTTAAGCAGCTTGGCAGCCTCTGAATGGGGCTGCTTTTTTTACAAACGAAAGCCTGTTCGGTCGAGCAGGCTTCTTTTTGTGAAAAATTTCCATAACGAAAACGAAAGGTTTATGCCATGAAAGAAGTTCATTTTATTGCCCAAGGTAAGGGTGGTGTCGGCAAATCGACGATTGCAAGCTTTTTGGGCGATTATCTTCAAACCAAGGCAAGCGGCGAGAAGCTGCATTGCTTTGACACCGATCCGGTGAATCCGTCATTCAGCCGTTTCAAGGGTTTGAAGCCGGAAGTCATCGAAATCTTGAACGAAAGCAATAACATTGATTCACGCTTTTTTGACGGCTTGGTTGAGAAGCTGGTCGGTGAAGACGGTATTGCCGTTATTGATAACGGTTCGGCTACTTTTGTACCGTTGATGTCGTATATGGCTGAAAACGAAGTGCCGTCTTTCTTGGCTGAAAACGGTATCCGTATGATTATTCATGTGCCGCTGGTGGGTGGTCAGGCTTTGGATGACTGCATCACCGGCTTGGTGCAGACCTTAAATGCGTTGCAGGCAGAAGTGGTCATTTGGCTCAACGACTTTCAGGGAGCAGTAGCTAAAGAGAAACCGTTTGACGAGTTCGGTGTTTATCAGGAATACAAAGACCGTATTATCGGCGTGGTGCATATCACACATCGCAACCCTGATACCTTTGGCGCGGATATTAAGGAAATGACGACCAAAAACCTGACTTTGACAGAAGCACAAAATTCAGGTGGTTTTGGCTTAATGCCACGCCAACGCTTGCGCACGGTGCAGCGTGATTTATACGAACAACTGGAGCAAATCCCGTTCTTGGCGACTCAAACGGACAAGGCAGAGGCATGATATGAGCCAAGCAGATGTAGAAGCCATTATTGCTGAAGTATTCAGGGTATCGGGTATCAAGCTGACGGCTGATGACCCTGTGATTGCTATCCTGTTGGTTCAGGAGGCGCGGCTGAAAGCCCTGTTTGAAGAGCAGCGTATCGGCATTCAGCAAGGTTTGGCTGAGTACGCGGCGGAAATCGACGATTCGATGAAAGTCACGGTAAAGGCGGCGGAAGAACTGAAAACCTACCGCGAACAGATTTTGGCGGAGCTGTTGGCCAAAAGTGATGAGCAGCTTAAGGAAAGCACAGGTCGTGTTTATGCGGCCTTACAGCCTAAAATTGAGGCTCAGAATAAGGCTTTGGTGGAAAGCGTTGCTGCCAAGATGAACCGTTCTTGGTTAATGGCAGGGCTGTTTTTCTTCGTGCTACTGCTGGTTTTGAAGTTTATATAGGAAGAAGTTTTATGCTGACCGAGGAAAAGAAGGTGGTTGCCACGGTGAAAGTGGCCGCATCGTTCAGGCCGGCTGAAGAACAGTTTCCGCACTACCGGCTGGTTCCGCTGGATGTAGACAGGCAGGGTTATCTCTGCCTGCTTTTCTATATTAAGCCGGGCAGCTTTCTGATGTTGGAGCCGCGTATCAAACGATATGCGGCAATCAGAAAGCTGACTTTGCTGTTGGAAAATGCGGTGTATCCGATTTTTGAAATTGGGAGGGTTTGATGCAGCTCACTTTTAACGTTGTTGAAGCAGCAGCATACTGCAAATGCCACCCTGAAACCATTCGGGAAGATATTCGGGAAGGCCGTCTGAAAGCATCCAAACCCGGACGTGCCTACTGTATTACAAAGTCTGCCCTTGACGCATTTCTCATGGATTTGGAAAATGCTCAGGTGCAGGCATCACTCGAAAGCAGGAGTGAAGAAAAATGCCGATATATAAACGAAAAAATGGCGTGTGGTATGTTGATATCACAACACAAAGCGGCCAGTGAATTAGACAAACGACTGGCACCAAAAACGAGCAAGAAGCGCAAAGGCTCTACCATAAACTAAAGTATGAATTATGGTCTGCCCGACATTTTGATGAGAAACCGGACAAGTTATGGGAAGAAGCTGCCCTACGGTGGATTGATGAAATGCAGGCTAAAAAGAGCATTGCCAACGATTTATGCCGATTAAGGCGGCTTCCTGAACTGCGCGGTCGCTATCTGCATCATTTAAGCCGTGAATTTATCATGGCAGTGGTGGCCGCCAAGCAGTGCTCAGACAGTACCAAAAACCGGTATCTTGCCTTGATTCGCGCAATATTGAATAAGGCTGTCAAAGAGTGGGAGTGGTTGGATAAAGCCCCTTATCTGAAGCTTTATCAAGAGCCGAAAAGACGTATCCGCTGGTTGACAAGACAAGAAGCCGAAAGGTTGATTGCCGCATTGCCGCCATATATGGCCGACATGGCTGTATTTAGCTTGGCAACAGGTTTAAGGCAGAGGAATGTTTTAGATTTGGAATGGCAGCAATTGGACTTGTCTGCCCGGACAGCTTGGATACACGCTTCAGACAGTAAGTCGGGTAGGGCGATAGGTGTTGCTTTGAATGATACGGCTGTTGCCGTGTTGTCAAAACAGATGGGGAAACATCCCCGATTTGTTTTTACACAGCCTAATGGCCGTAAGGTTTTGAGTATTAGTTCCCGTATTTGGAAAAACGCTTTGGAGAAAGCGGAAATTACTGATTTCCGTTGGCATGATTTGCGTCATACATGGGCTAGCTGGCTGATTCAAGCAGGTGTCCCGTTGGCTGCATTGCAAGAGATGGGTGGTTGGGAAAGCATTGAAATGGTGCGCCGCTATGCCCATTTGTCTGCGGAGCATTTGCAGAATCATGCGGCTTTACTGGATAGGATGGGGCTGGCGGATGGCACAAATTTGGCACACTTGGAAAAAGGAAAGGAGAAGGTTATTTCCCAAGTGGTTGATTTATATGGTGGGTCCGGTGGGTTTCGAACCCACGACCAAGGGATTATGAGTCCCCTGCTCTAACCCCTGAGCTACAGACCCGTCAGAAGTAGGGGCGTATTGTATCATAATTTAACCGCTTCGCAAGATTGCGAAATAAGGGTAAATCAAGGCAAATCACGCGGTGTAGAATGCCGTGGTATGGATATATGGTTTCAACGCGGCTCAATTGGGCAAAACGCGTTATAATCAGTCCCATTGTTTCGGCAAAGCTTAATCATAAGGCCGTCTGAAAAACATTCGGCTGAAAGAGAGTCAAAATGAAATACAAAGACTTACGAGATTTTATCGCGCAGCTTGAAGCGCAAGGCAAGCTCAAGCGGATTTCCACGCCGGTGTCGCCGGAGTTGGAAATGACTGAGATTGCCGACCGCGTGTTGCGTGCAGAAGGGCCGGCGTTGCTGTTTGAAAATCCGGTACGCGCCGATGGTACGCGCTACGGCTATCCGGTGTTGGCCAACTTATTCGGCACGCCCGAACGTGTGGCGATGGGCATGGGCGAAGACAGCGTATCGAAATTACGCGAAATCGGCCAAACGCTGGCTTATTTGAAAGAACCCGAGCCGCCTAAAGGCATTAAAGATGCGTTTTCCAAATTGCCTTTATTGAAAGACATTTGGAGCATGGCGCCAAACGTGGTGAAAAACGCGCCTTGCCAAGAAATCGTGTTAGAAGGCGAGGCGGTCGATTTGTATCAACTGCCGATTCAGCATTGCTGGCCGGAAGACATCGCGCCTTTGGTGACATGGGGCTTGACCGTGACCCGCGGCCCGAATAAAAAACGTCAAAATCTCGGCATTTACCGCCAACAATTAATCGGCAAAAACAAGCTGATTATGCGCTGGTTGTCGCACCGCGGTGGTGCGTTGGATTATCAGGAATTCCGCAAGCAAAATCCCGATACGCCGTATCCTGTTTCCGTGGTGTTGGGTTGCGATCCGGCTACTATTTTGGGCGCGGTCACGCCGGTGCCCGATGCCTTGAGCGAATATCAGTTTGCCGGTTTGCTACGCGGCTCGCGTACCGAATTGGTAAACTGTATCGGCAACGATTTGCAGGTGCCGGCGCGGGCGGAAATCGTGTTGGAAGGTGTGATTCATCCGAATGAAACCGCGCTGGAAGGCCCTTACGGCGACCACACCGGCTATTACAACGAGCAGGATTGGTTCCCCGTGTTTACTGTCGAGCGCATCACTATGCGCAAAGACCCGATTTACCATTCCACCTACACCGGCAAACCGCCTGATGAACCGGCCGTGCTCGGCGTGGCGTTAAACGAAGTATTTGTGCCGCTTTTGCAGAAGCAATTCCCCGAAATCGTCGATTTCTACCTGCCGCCGGAAGGCTGCTCTTACCGTATGGCGGTGGTGTCGATGAAAAAACAATACGCCGGACACGCCAAACGCGTGATGATGGGCTGCTGGAGTTTCCTGCGCCAGTTTATGTACACCAAATTCATCATTGTGGTCGATGAAGATGTGGACGTGCGCGACTGGAAAGAAGTCATCTGGGCGGTTACCACGCGCATGGATCCGGTGCGCGATACCGTTTTGGTGGAAAATACGCCGATTGATTACTTGGATTTTGCCAGTCCGGTCAGCGGTTTGGGCGGTAAAATGGGCTTGGATGCCACCAATAAATGGCCGGGCGAAACCGACCGCGAATGGGGCAGGGTGATTGAAAAAGATCCCGCTACCGTGGCCAAAGTGGATGCTATGTGGAAAGATTTAGGCTTGTAACAATGGTATGGAAAGGCCGTCTGAAAAAATATTTTTCAGACGGCCTTTTATTTTGTTTATAAACCGTAGAATTTATACATACAGTTTAGTAAAACATTCTGCTTACACGTTTTCAAACTTGCTGCTATATTAACAAATACATAAATCAACTCTAAAGGAGAAACCATGAAAGCTGCTGTTTTTATCAAGCATACACTGGCTGCCGCCTTGTTGTCGGTGGGTTTGAGTGCTGTTGCCGCCCCATCGCCACAAGCCAAGCAACCGCCGTAAGACTTTTCAGCCATTCAAGCCGTGACCTTGGAGAACAAATTACCGGGACGCAAGATTCCGTATTTATCCGCAATGACGAAGGTGAGCGCCGTTTGGTTGGCGGCATGGTGTTGAACACCATCGCGCGTGCGGTTGATACCGATGGCGATTATGAGATGATGACTTGGGTAGGCGGCAAGGAAGCCGGTTTGCCGTTGTATAGTCTGAAAAACTCACATCAGGCATTTTATGTGATTGAAGGTAAAGTTGAATTTTGGCTGGACGGCAAATATTACCTGCTCACACCGGGCGATTATGCCAGCGTGCCACCAGGTGTGAAAGCCGCCTTCCGTTTCCAAAACCAACGCAATAAAATCTTGTTGTGGGCAACCGGCAGCGATACGTACCAATCCTTCAGCCGCATGGGTGAGCCGTTTAGCGGCCATGTGCAGCCTGAAACAGCCAAAGCCGGTTTCAGCCGCGAGCAATTGTTGGCGGCGACCACGCAAAACGGCAGCTTAACTTGGTTTGGCGAGCCTAAAGCCAAACGCCAAGCGGCCAAAATGACCTTGGATAAAGCACCAAACCGTGCCCAAGCGTATGTATTGGCCGAAGGTGCAGGCGAACGTTATGTGGTGGGCGACCAAATGTTTACTTATTTGGGCGATGCCAAAGCAAGCGACGGCCGCTTTATCGCCTTGTTGACCGAAGGGCCGAAAGGCGATATGGTGCCGCCGCATTTTCATGGCGAACATACCGAGATTTTCTATCCGCTGATTGGCCGCGTGAATATGCTGGGCAACAAACAGCAGCTTGAAGCACAACCGGGCGATGCGGTACACATTCCTGCCGGCGTGGTGCACAGCTATCAAATCAAAGACCATTACACCAAGTTTATCGGCTTCTTAACGCCGGCGGTGTTCGATAATTTCTTCCGCACTTTAGGCGACCCGTATCAAGGCCGCGTATATCCGAGCCAACCGGGTCCGGTGCAATTCCAGCGTGTGATTCAGAATATCGACAAGTTGGATATTTACCTGCAAGGCGGCAAGCCCGAAGGAAAGTAATGAGCGGTTATTGATCTAAGCTTAAAAGGCCGTCTGAAAGGTATTTTTTCAGACGGCCTTTGGTTTTTGTTCACGCATGTTGCCCAAAAATCAGAATATTTGTATCAAAATAATATCGAATTTATTGTGATACATCAAAGTTAAGGGGTAGGGAGTTGGGATTATACTGTTGCTAACAAATATTAAATCCCGATTTCACACATACAAGAGCTTGATGATGGGCAAGAAAATAGGTTTTAAGCCGATTCCGACTGCGGTTGCGGTGGCGTTGGCTTTGTTGATTTGGTTTGTGATTCCCGTGCCTGAAGGGGTAACGCCCGACGGCTGGCATTTGTTGGCAATGTTTGTCGGCGTGGTGGCAGCGATTATCGGCAAAGCCATGCCGATTGGTGCGATTGCGATGATTGCCATTACCTTAGTGGCGCTTACCGGTGTCACCAACGACACGCCTTCGGGTGCGATTAAAGATGCGCTGTCGAGCTTCTCCAGCTCACTGATTTGGCTGATTGGTGTGGCGATTATGATTTCGCGCGGCATTTTGAAAACCGGTTTGGGCGCGCGCATCGGTTATCTGTTTATCGCCGTATGGGGTAAAAAAACCTTAGGCATCGGCTATAGTTTGGCTTTGTCTGAATTGCTGTTGGCGCCGGTGACGCCGAGCAATACCGCGCGTGGTGGCGGCATTATCCATCCGGTGATGAAGGCGATTGCCTCAAGCTACGATTCCGATCCGGAAAAAGGTACGCAAAACCGCATGGGTAAATACCTGTCGCTGGTGAATTACCACAGTAATCCGATTACATCGGCCATGTTCATCACCGCCACGGCACCGAACCCGCTGGTGGTGGAATTGGTGGCCAAGGCAACCAACAGCGATATCGAGCTGAGTTGGGGCACATGGGCGCTGGCGATGTTTGTGCCGGGTTTGATTGCCATGATTTTGATGCCGACGGTGCTGTATTTCATTGCACCGCCGGAAGTGAAAGAAACCCCAATGCCATGCAATTTGCCAAAGACCGCTTGAAAGAGCAGGGACCGATGAGCCGCGGCGAATGGATTATGCTGGGCATTTTCGGCATTTTGCTGTTTTTGTGGGCAGGTATTCCGGCATTGCTGCTGGGCAAAGCGTATGCCGTTGATGCGACAACCACCGCGTTTATCGGCTTGTCACTGCTGCTGCTTTCGGGTGTCTTGACGTGGGATGACATCTTGAAAGAAAAAAGTGCGTGGGACACCATCACTTGGTTTGCCGCCTTGGTGATGATGGCCACCTTTTTGAACAAGCTCGGCGTGGTGACCTGGTTTTCAGGCTTGTTGGAAAGCGGTATCGCCAGCACTGGCATGGGCTGGATGGGCGCATGTGCCTTGCTTTTACTGGCTTATTTATACGCGCACTATATGTTTGCCAGCACCACCGCCCACATTACCGCCATGTTCGGCGCCTTTTACGCCGCCGGTATTGCTTTGGGCGCGCCGCCGATGCTGTTTGCTTTATTGATGGCCGCCGCTTCCAACATTATGATGACCTTAACCCACTACGCCACCGGCACCGCGCCGATTATCTTCGGCTCGGGCTATTCGACGCTGGGAGAATGGTGGAAAGTCGGCTTTATCATGAGCGTGGTCAATCTGCTGGTGTTTGTGGTGATTGGCGGTATTTGGTGGAAAGTATTGGGCTATTGGTAAGGTAATTGGCTATTGAGGCCGTCTGAACATGATTGTTCAGACGGCCTTTTGCAATGTTTCGCTGCTATCAGCTTGTTTTTGCTATATAATGCCGACCTTGATAAAGTTTTTATTCCACACCCGATTTCATGAAACTGTTTCCGACCTACCGACGCTGGTGGCGTTTTAAATCGTTCCGCAACGATGCCACTTTACCGGCGCACACGGTGGATTGTCCAGATTGCGGTAGCCGCACCGACATTCCGCGTTTGCAGCAGGGGCAGGAAGCGCATTGCCCGACGTGCAATCATGAGCTGGTTCAGGTCGAAAAAAATCCCTACATTGCGCCATTGGCCTATGCGACCACATCGCTGATTTTAATGGCTTTTGTGTACACCATGCTGTTTATGAAAATCGAGATGATCGGGGTGGTGTCGATTTTGACTTTGCCGGAAATGATGCGGCTGCTGGTGTTGCAGGAATTCGGTTTCTTGGCCGAAGTGATGTTTATTCTGACATTCGGCACGCCCTTGCTGTTTTTGCTGATGTGTGTGTATGTGTATTCGGCATTGGTCATGGAAAAAATGCTGCCGGCGTTGTTTTATTGCACGCGCGTACTGGTGCGCTTGCGGCATTGGATTATGGTCGATGTGTTTTTTGTGTCGACACTGGTGGCGTATATTAAATTATCGTCGGTGTCGGAAGTGACATTCGGGCCGGCTTTTTATCTGATGCTGGTGTTGGCGGTGATGCTGATTCGCACATCGGTGTCGATTCCGCAGCACTGGGTTTATTATAAAATTCATCGCATTTTAGGCCATAATGCTGTTCAGACGGCCTCTGAAGATAAAATCTGCTGCAGCCGCTGCCTGTATTTTCGCGATGCCGGCGAGCAGACCTGCGGCGTGTGCGGTGCGGATTTATACCGCCGCCGTCCGTATAGTTTGCGTATTTCGCTGTGTTTTCTAATCGCGGCGGCAATTTTGTATGTGCCGGCGAATTTGCTGCCGATTATGATTTCGTCCAACCCGACCGCGCTGGAAATCAACACCATCATGAGCGGCATCATTTATATGTGGCACGATGGTGATAAGCTGATTGCGGCGATTATTTTCAGCGCCAGTATTTTGGTACCGGTGTTGAAGATTGTGGCGATGGCGGTGTTGATTGCCTCTGCCTATTTCAAGCCGCCACTTGATGCGCCTTGGATGTCGGTGATGTATCGGATTACCGAATCGGTCGGCCGCTGGTCGATGATTGATATTTTTGTGATTATTATTTTGATGAGCGCGTTTCACACCAATATGGCACGGGTGGTGCCGGGAGAAGCCGCTGTGTATTTCTGCTTGGTGGTCTTGCTCACCATGCTTTCTGCTTATTTTTTCGATCCGCGCCTGATTTGGGACAAAGTTTCAGACGGCCATAATGAATATGAACGATAATTTAAACCAACCTGACAACGATTTACCGCCGCCGCCCCCACCGGCACGCATTAAAAAAACCAACGTATTCACGTCGGTGGTATGGCTGATTCCGCTGATTGCCCTGATTGCGGGCGGCTGGCTGCTGATGAAGCAAATCCGCAATACCGGCCCGACCATCACGCTGCTGCTTGACAGCGCTGATGGCATTGAAGTCAGCAATACCGTGATTAAAGTGCTGAATGTGGATGTCGGCCGCATCACCAAAATCAAATTGCGCGAAGACCGCAAAGGCGTGGAAGCCACGGCGCAATTGAGTGCCGATGCGCAAGACTTAATCCGTAAAGACACGCAATTTTGGGTGGTCAAGCCGCGTATTGATCAGAGCGGCGTAACCGGCTTGGGTACGCTGCTTTCGGGCTCATACATCGCCTTTACCCCGGGTACCAGTGCGGAAGAAGAATCGGTGTTTAAAGTATTGGATATTCCGCCGATTGCCGCCATCGGCCAACGCGGCCTGCGCTTGAAATTGGTCGGCTCCAACGACAAAATTTTGAGTGTAAGCAGTCCGGTTTTATATGAAAACTTTATGGTGGGTCAGGTGGAAAGCGCGCGTTTCGATCCCGATGACCAAACCGTGCATTACACCATCTTCATCCAAAGCCCGAATGACAAACTGATTCATGCCGAAAGCCGTTTCTGGTTGGAAAGCGGCATCAATATTCAAACATCGGGTAGCGGCATCCAAGTGCATTCCGCGCCGCTGCCGGCTTTGCTCTCGGGTGCGATTGCGTTTAGTTCGCCGAAAACCGATGATGCGCAATCGGTTAAAAACGAAGACACCTTCACGCTTTACGACAGCCGCAGCGAAGTGGAAAACCTGCCGGACGACCGCTCGCTTTACTACACCGCCTTTTTCAAACAATCCGTACGCGGTTTGAGCGTGGGCGCGCCGGTGGAGTACAAAGGCATCAACATCGGTGTGGTGTCGGATGTGCCGTATTTTGCCCGCAACGACAGCCTGCAATTGTTTGCCAACGGCTGGATTCCCGTACGCATCCGCCTTGAGCCGTCGCGTTTGGAAATGAATGCCGACATGCAAAGTAAAGCGCATTGGCAGCAGCAGTTTCAGATGGCCTTAAACCGCGGCTTGACTGCCACCATTGCCAGCAACAACCTGATTACCGGCAGCAAATTGGTCGAGCTGACCGATGAGCCGTCTTCCTTGCCGAAGCTGAAACCGCATACCGTATATGGTGGCGATACCGTGATTGCCACGCGCAGCGGCGGCTTTGATGATTTGCAGGCACAATTGGCGAACTTGTTGGAAAAATTCAATAAGCTGCCGCTGGAGCAAACCGTCGGCAACCTGAATACATCGTTGGCCGAATTGAAAACCACTTTGCAATCCGCCACCACGACGTTGAATTCGGTGGATAAACTGATCGGCAAATCGCAAACGCAGAATATTCCGAACGAAATCAACCAAACCTTAAAAGAATTGCGCCAAACCCTGCAAGGCGTATCGCCGCAATCGCCGATTTACGGTGATGTGCAAAACACCTTACAGAGCATTGATAAAACACTAAAAGACGCGCAGCCGGTGATCAATACCTTGAAAGAAAAACCAAACGCGTTGATTTTCAACAGCAATACCAAAGACCCGATACCGAAAGGAAGCCAATAATGCGCCTTTTAGCCTTAACTTGCGCCGTGTTGCTCGCCGCCTGCAGCACGCCGCAAAGCACCCGATATTTCGTGCTGCCCGACAGCCAATACACCCAGCCGCGCCAAGGCAGCGAAATGGCGGTAAGAGTGTATCTGGCCGAGCCGTTGAACCAAGGCGGGCTGGTGTATCAGACTGATGCGCATCACTTGAATTTTGCCAAAAACCATTTGTGGGCAAGCTCGCTCGATAGCGCATTAGCCAATAGTTTGAGCAACAAACTCAACCGCTTAAACCGCCAATACACCTTTATCCCTTCCGGCCGCAGTCAAAGCAGCCGAGTGTTGAAAGTGTATATCGAAGCGTTCAATGGCAGCTACCAAGGCCAAACCGTGGTCAGCGGCTACGCACTGTGGCCGAACGGGCAAAGCAAGCCTTTCCATGTCGAAACGCCGCAGCAGGGCGATGGCTATGCGGCCATGGTCGATTCCTTGGAAACCGGCTTGAACCGCGCTGTTGAATTAATGGCTTATTAAAAATAAATGCCGTCTGAACATTTCAGACGGCATTTATTTATAGAAAAATCAATGGTGTTTGTGTGAGGTGCTGTACACAATCTTATCGGTCCACGCCATGGCGACGGCGGAAACCAAGAAGCCCATGTGAATAATGAATTGCCACATCATTTGTTTTTCAGTGAGGTTGGCGGCATTGATGAAGGTTTGCAGCAAATGAATCGATGAAATGCTGATAATCGACATCGACAGCTTCACTTTCAATACCGAAGCATTCACATGGCTGAGCCATTCGGGCTGGTCAGGGTGGTCGTCAACGCGCAGCCGTGAAACAAAGGTTTCGTAGCCGCCGATCAACACCATCACCAGCAGGTTGGCAATCATCACCACGTCAATCAGGTTGAGAATCGTCAACATGATGGTGTTGTCGTCCATTTGGTTCAGGTTGACCACCAAATGCCACAGCAATTTCAAGAATTTATAGGCGTAAATGGCTTGTACCACTGCCAAGCCCAAATAAATCGGCAGTTGCAGCCAGCGGCTGGCAAAAATCAGGCTGCCCAAGAAATTGCGTGGTGGCTGAGGCCGGAGGGGCTGGTGTGGCGGCGGGGTGTGTGGTTCGTGTGTATGTTCGCTCATGTTGGTCAGTAGTAAAACAATCAAAAGGCGCGTATTTTAAATGAATTTTGGCTGAAAATCCAATCTCTTATCATGAATGGGCAGGTGAGGCCGTCTGAAGGTTTCAGACGGCATTCTGTATAGACGGCTAAAGCTGATTTCATTAAAATATTCAAAATTTTTATTCAGACTGAGACCTTTGCAAAACCCCTCTTAAATCCCATGTAAAGTAACTATAGTTACCAAGCGACATAATACTTCCCAAACACCCTAAAATCCTCTAAATTCCCTTTAAGCCGAATTTAGAGGATTTTCTTCATGAGCAGCTTCTTCAAACAAACCGTCGAAACTATCGTTGGTAAAGACCCTGACCGCTTTCCCTTGCTCAAAATTCAGCTCATTATCGACTGGCAGCCCATTGCCGATTATCTCGAACAACAAAAAGGCCGCTATACCCGTCATCACGGC
>NZ_PDBT02000067.1:0-13910 GCF_002551535.2 Neisseria sp. N95_16 | reverse complement strand
CCGCCGACCGAGAAAGACATTGGACTATGAGACACCGGGTGATCTGTTTTCAGCAGCCCTTGCCAATGGCATTTGAGCGTTGCACTTGAAATGCGAATGTAAGGCCGTCTGAAACTTTGCTGTTTCAGACGGCCTGTTTATTTTAAGAAAGTTAAATTAAAACAATATCATACTGTTCTTGCGTGTAAGCAGTTTCTACGGCCAGCGAAATCGGTTTGCCGATAAAATCAATCAGCATGGCCAACGATTGAGATTCTTCATCAAGAAACAAATCAATCACATTCGGCGCGGCGAGAATGCGGAATTCCTTGGCATCAAAGCGGCGGGCTTCACGCACAATCTCGCGTTGAATCTCGTAGCACACGGTTTGTGGTGTTTTCAGACGGCCTCGACCTTGGCAGGAAGGGCAAGGCTCACACAAGATTTGGTTTAGGTTTTCGCGTGAGCGTTTGCGGGTGAGTTCGACCAAACCTAGGCTGGTAAAGCCGTTGAGCGTGACACGGGTGCGGTCGAAACTCAAGGCTTTGGCCAGTTCCTGCAACACGGCTTCGCGGTGTTCTTCTTTGGCCATATCGATGAAATCGATGATGATGATGCCGCCCAAATTGCGCAGACGCAGCTCGCGGGCGATGGTGTGACAGGCCTCGAGATTGGTGCGGAAGATGGTTTCATCAAAATTGCGTGCGCCGACAAAGCCGCCAGTGTTCACATCGATGGTGGTCATCGCTTCAGTCGATTCGATAATCAAATAGCTGCCAAAATTCAGATTCACGCGCGGTTGCAGCGAGCGGCTGATTTCCTGCTCGATGTTGTGGGTTTCAAACAGCGGGCGGTCGCCTTTGAACAATTCCAATTTGTCCACCGCACCTTGCACATACAATTGCGCAAACTCAGTCATACGACGGAAATTTTCAGTAGAATCGACCAGAATTTTTTGCGTATCCACACTAAACATATCACGCAATACGCGCAAGTTGAGCGACAAATCTTGGTAAAGCAGGGTTTCAGGCGGCTGGGTTTTCGATTGGTGCTGAATGTGTTCCCACACTTTGGTCAGGTAATGAATATCGGCCTGCAATTGCTCGTCGGTGGCGTTTTCCGCATTGGTGCGGATGATGTAGCCGTGGCACGCGCTTTCGGGCAGTAAATTCAGCAAACGCTCGCGCAGAATGGTGCGCTCGGCATCGTCTTCAATGCGTTGCGAAATGCCGATATGCTCTTCCTGAGGTAAATGCACCAAAAAACGGCCGGCCAGCGAAATCTGCGTAGAAAGGCGCGCGCCTTTGGTGTTGATTGGGTCTTTGATGACCTGCACCAAAATGGTTTGCCCTTCAAACAGCATATGCTCAATGCGCTGTGTTTCGTCGGGATTGCGGCGTTGCTCCAAAACATCGACGATGTGCAGGAAAGCCGCACGCTCTAAGCCGATGTCGATAAACGCGCTTTGCATGCCGGGTAAAACGCGGCGCACCACGCCTAAATAAATGTTGCCGACCAAGCTGTGGCCGGTGTTGCGCTCGATGTGCAACTCGCAAATGTTGTTTTCTTCCAAAACCGCCACACGCGTTTCCTGCGGGGTGATGTTGACCAAGACGGTTTCGGGCGGACGAATGGTGTCCTTAGGAATCGGAATACCTGCTAACATATTGAATTTCCAAGAATATAAAAAATACTTTTGCAATCTGCCCGCTGGGGGCAAACAGATTGCAAAAGTAGCTTTGTCTTGCCTTGGTAATGATACTTCAAAAGCCGTTTGCCTGCCATGACTATGATGGTCTTATAAGCACCCGATAGGCCGTCTGAAAACGTAGCAGCAAACATCGCCAACCTTTAGCACGACCGCTTATCTGAATTCATCATCCATTCACACGCCCACTTGTAAAATGCGCCTTATGCCCATATAGTGTTTAAAAGCATTCAAGAAAGCGCATTATGCAACCCGTAACCATGTACACTGGCGCGTTTTGCCCATATTGCACCATGGCAAAAAAGCTTTTGGCCGCCGTGGGCGTGACCGAAATCAAAGAAATCCGTGTGGATAAAAATCCGGCCGATTTTGCCGAAATGCAACAATTGAGCGGTCAGCGCAGCATTCCGCAAATTTTTATCGGCGACACCCATGTCGGCGGTTTTAACGATTTATATCGCTTGCAACAGCAAGGCGAATTAATTGAATTACTCAACCCATAACCCTAAACAGATAGGAAAACAAAATGGCAGAAGAATTGCAACCTGTATTCAGCATTGAGCGTTTGTATGTAAAAGATTTGTCTTTGGAAGTGCCTAACGCACCACAAATCTTCTTGGAGCAAGGCGATCCTGAAGTCGATATGCGCGTGTCAACCGCCAGCCAAAAGCTGGAAGAGGGCATTTACGCCGTTGACGTAACCGTGACCGTTACCGCTAAGCTGAACGCAGAGCGCACCATGTTCCTGAACGAAGTGACCCAAAGCGGCATTTTCCGTTTGGAAAATATTCCGGAAGAAGACACCCAATTGCTGTTGGGCGTGGCTTGTCCGAACATCTTGTTCCCATACGCGCGCGAAGCCATTTCTTCAACCGTGACCCGCGCCGGCTTCCCACCGGTATTGTTGGCACCAATCAACTTCGAAGCGATGTACCAACAACAGCAAGAAGGCAATGCTTAATTTGCAGTCTTGATGTTTCATCAAAAGGCCGTCTGAATTTCAGACGGCCTTTTTTCCGTTAAAATACGGCAAACACGATTGCTTTGAATATAACCGCCATGATGACACCCGAAACCCAAAAACAGCTCAAAGTCACCGACACCACCGCCAAAAAGCTCGACAAGCTGAATTTAAACAGCGCGTGGGATTTGGCGCTGCACCTGCCTTTGCGCTATGAAGACGAAACCCACATCATGCCGATTGCCGATGCGCCGGTGGGCGTGCCGTGTCAGGTGGAAGGGGAAGTGGTGCATCAGGAAGTGACCTTCAAGCCGCGCAAGCAATTGGTGGTGCAGATTGCCGATGGTTCTGGCAGCGTGTTGCATTTGCGTTTTATTCATTTTTACGCCAGCCACCAAAAGCAAATGGCGGTGGGCAAACGCATTCGCGCGGTGGGCGAAATCAAGCGCGGGTTTTACGGCGATGAGATGATTCACCCGAAAATCCGCGATGCCGAGAGTACCGGTTTGGCCGAAAGCCTTACACCGATTTACCCGACGGTGAGCGGCTTAAACCAGCCGACCCTGCGCCGCATTGTTCAGACGGCCTTAGACAGCATTCCTTTGCACGACACCTTGCCCGACGATTTATTAGGCCGTCTGAAACTGCCACACTTGGCCGAAAGCCTGCGCCTGCTGCACTCGCCGCCGCCGAGCTTCACCATACACCAGCTTTCAGATGGCACCTTGCCCGCATGGCAGCGGCTGAAATTTGACGAACTGTTGGCGCAGCAACTGTCCATGCGCTTGGCGCGGCAAAAACGCGTCAGCGGCGCAGCGGCACCGTTAAACGGCGACGGCAGCTTGGTGCAAAAGCTGCTTGACTCGTTGCCATTTTCCCTGACTCAAGCGCAGCAGCGCGTGGTGGGCGAAATCAAGCAAGATTTGACCGAAACCTTTCCCATGCACCGCCTGCTGCAAGGCGATGTTGGCAGCGGTAAAACCATTGTCGCCGCCTTGTCCGCACTCACCGCCATCGAAGCCGGTGCGCAAGTCGCGGTAATGGCGCCGACCGAAATTTTGGCCGAACAACACTTTATCAAGTTCAAACAATGGTTTGAGCCACTCGGTTTGACCGTGGCTTGGCTTTCCGGCAGCCAGCGCAAAAAAGAAAAAGACAGCAACAAAACCGCTATTTCAGACGGCCTTGCCCAAATCGCCGTTGGCACGCATGCGCTGTTTCAAGACGATGTTGCCTTCCACAATCTCGGCTTGGTGATTGTCGACGAGCAACACCGCTTCGGCGTGGCGCAACGTTTGGCCCTAAAAAACAAAGGCAACGACGTGCATCAGCTGATGATGTCGGCCACGCCGATTCCGCGCACATTGGCCATGAGCTTTTTCGCCGATTTGGACGTGTCCGTCATCGACGAATTGCCGCCCAACCGCACGCCGATTAAAACACGGCTGGTGAATAGCGTGCGCCGTGCCGAAGTCGAAGGGCTGGTGTTGGGCACTTGCCAAAAAGGGCAGCAGGCGTATTGGGTGTGTCCGCTGATTGAAGAGAGCGAAACGCTGCAACTGCAAACCGCCGTTGATACTCTTGCCGAGCTTCAGACGGCCTTACCCGAACTCAACATCGGCTTGGTGCACGGCCGCATGAAACCCGCCGAAAAAGCCGAAGTGATGGCCGAATTTATCGCAGGCCGTCTGAATGTGTTGGTGGCGACGACCGTGATTGAAGTTGGTGTCGATGTACCCAATGCCAGCCTGATGGTGATTGAACACGCCGAACGCATGGGCTTGGCGCAATTGCACCAGCTGCGCGGCCGTGTGGGGCGTGGCGCCGCCGCCAGCGCCTGCGTGCTGCTGTTTACCGAGCCATTAAGCGAACTGGCCAAAGCGCGCCTGAAAGTGATTTACGAACACACCGACGGCTTTGAAATCGCCCGCCAAGACTTGAATATCCGCGGCCCCGGCGAATTCTTAGGCGCACGTCAAAGCGGCGTACCGATGCTGCGGTTTGCCAATTTGGAAGAAGATTTGCACCTGCTCGAACAAGCCCGCGAAATTGCGCCGAAACTGATTGCCGAACGGCCGGATATTGTGCAGGCGCACTTGGATCGGTGGTTGAGCAGCCGGGAAGGGTACTTGGGGGTGTGATTTAAGGCCGTCTGAAACGCAATATTTTTCAGACGGCCTGCGTTTACGGTACAATCCAATCACATTATTTATGCCGTCTGAAAAAGGAGAAAAAATCATGAAACCGGAAAATACATTATGCATCGTGGTCGATATTCAGGAGCGTTTGCTGCCTGCGTTGCACGATGCGGAGTCGATGGTTGAGCGCAGCCGTGTGGTGATTCAGGGTTTGCAGGCTTTGGACGTGCCGTTGGTAGCGACGGAGCAGTATCCGAAGGGCTTGGGTAAAACCGTGCCGGCGGTGCAGCTTTTGTTGGGCGATGGGGCAGCGGTGTTTGAGAAAACGCGTTTTTCGGCGGTGATTGCCGAAGTGGAAGCTGTGTTGAATGAGAAGAAAATTGAAAACGTGATTTTGCTTGGTGCCGAAGCGCATGTGTGCATGCTGCAAACGGTGTTGGATTTGCGCGCTAAGGGCTTGGCGGTGTATGTGCCGTTTGATTGCACCACTTCGCGTAATCCGGCCAATAAAGACAATGCGTTGCAGCAAATGCGCGATGCAGGTGCGGTGGTGAGCAACAGCGAAAGCGTGTTGTTCCAATTATTGGGCGACGCGAAGCATCCGGCGTTTAAAACTGTATCGAAACTGATTCAGTAAAGGCCGTCTGAAATGCAATATGTGGTTGCCGAAGCGGTGCAGGACGATTTGCCTGCCATTGTCGCTATTTACAACAGCACGATTGAGTCGCGCCAATCGACGGCAGACTTACAGTCGGTGACGGTAGCCGAGCGGCAGGCGTGGTTTGATGCGCATGGCGGCAAACGGCCGTTGCTGGTGTTAAGGGATGTGCGCAACGAGATTGTGGCGTGGGGCAGCTTCAGCGATTATTATCCGCGCCAAGCCTACCACATCAGCGCGGAAATCAGCGTGTATGTGCGGCAGGATGTACGCGGTGTCGGCGTGGGTAAAGTGTTGCTGCGCTATATGCTGGAGCGTGCGCCGTCGTTGGGCATCCGCAATGTGTTGGCGGTGATTTTCGGTCACAATCACGCCAGTATTCGCTTGTTCCGTTCGTTTGGTTTTGAAGAATGGGGGCGTTTGCCGCAGGTGTGCGATTTGGAAACGCAGTTGGCAGATATTGTGATTTTGGGTAAGAAGATTTTGGATTGATTTTATTGAAGAAAAAAAGCCGTCTGAATTTCAGACGGCCTCTTTATCTTATTTATCTTAACGGCGCAAAATCGCTGAATTGACATATTTCTGCACGCCTGTGGCAATCGCTTGGGCGCAGCGGATGCGGAAAGACGCATCGGCCAACAGCTTTTCTTCAATCGGGTTGGACAGGAATGCCGTTTCGACCAAAATCGATGGAATATCAGGCGCACGTAATACGGCAAAGTTGGCTTCATCCACACGGCCTTTGTGAAGCTGATTGAGCTTACCTAATTCCGTCAACACCGATTGGCCGAGCTTACGGCTGTCGCGCATGGTGGCGGTTTGCGCCATATCGAGCAAGGCATTATCTACGAAGGGGTTGCCGCTGGCACGGACACCACCGATGGCATCGGCGTTATTCTGGGTTTGTGCCAGAAATTTGGCTGCTGCGCTGCTGGCTCCGCGCGGGTTGAGAATATACACACCGGTGCCACGGGCGGTGGGACTGGTAAATGAGTCAGCATGTATCGAGATAAATAAATCGGCCTTTTTTGCTCGGGCTTTGGCTACGCGAACATTGAGCGGAATAAAAACATCTTCGTTACGTGTCATGTAAACTGTATAGCCTAAGGCTTCCAGTCGTTTTTTGACTTCGCGCGAGATAGACAAGGCGACGTTCTTTTCTTGCAGTCCCCCTTTACTGATGGCTCCGGGATCCTCGCCACCGTGACCGGGGTCAAGCATGATGATAGGGCGGCGTGTTTTGCTGTTGCTTGGCGGGGATGGGGTATTCACTCTGCGCGGGCGTAATGGATCTGAAGAAGCATTGCCGTTGAGCAAAGCCATCATTGGATCATTGACATCTACGCCGTGTGGATAAAGATCGATTACCAAGCGGTGTTTGAAACCGCCCACCGGCGCCAGTGCAAACACTTGCGGATGCACGCTTTGTTTTAAATCAATCACGATGCGCACGGTGGTCGGCGTGTTTTGGCCGACTCGGATGCTGCGGATAAAAGGATCGTCGGCCAACACTTTTTTGGAAATGCCTTGTAAAACGGTATTGATGTTGACATTTTGAATATCCACGACCAGTCGGTTGGGGTTGTCGAGCAAAAAATGCTGAAACCGCAATACCGCAGATGCTTCAATCGTCACACGTGTGTAGGAGAGTGCCGGCCAGATACGGGCGGCCACAAATTGAACGGGCTTGGCGGTTTTGGCCAACGCGGCAGAAACCGGCGTCAGTGTAAAAAACAAACCCGCCGCTTGGCGGACTATTTGTCGTCGTGTCAGTTTAACCATGCTTCCAAACTTTTTCGGCCGTGAGTGGTGTGGGCGGTGAACACTACTGTTCTGCCGTGTTCTGCGTGATTTAATGAAAGGGTGATGTCTGCGGCGGGCGTAAATTCGCCGCCTTGCTGCGGCCATTCGATCAGGCAAACGCTTTGGCCGTCGAATAAATCGTCTAAGCCGGCATCTTCCCATTCTTCAGGTGTGCTGAAGCGGTAGAGATCGAAATGGTGCAGTGTAAAATCGGCGAGCGGGTAGGATTCGACAATGGCATAAGTCGGGCTTTTTACCGCACCCTGATGCCCTAAACCGCGCAGCAAACCGCGTGTAAACGTGGTTTTGCCGGCGCCCAAGTCACCTTGCAGATAAACCACCAACGGTGCACTCAGCGATTTCGCCCAGTTTGCGCCCAACGCCAAAGTCGCTTCTTCGTCGGCGAGAAAACGGCTCACGCCCGCACCATCAGTCATAAAATTCAGCCTTGTTATTGTGATATAAAGTATAAATTATGCTGGAAACTCGCCGATTTGCAAACCTTACAAATGATAAATTTAGATAAAGTTGGCGTAAAAGCCAAGTAGAGAAGCAGGGTTGATTAAAAAATACAGGTGGGCTGCTTTCAGACGGCCTGGGTTTACGGATAAAACATCAGCCGAAACGGCTATTAAAATGCCGTCTGAAAGCGTGTACAATAACCGCCATATTGACTTTTAAACCCAACCAATCATGAGTATCAGCAAACAACGCCCCATCGGCGTATTTGATTCCGGCGTCGGCGGCCTGACCAATGTTCGCGCATTGATGGAGCGGCTGCCGATGGAAAACATCGTCTATTTCGGTGATACCGCCCGCGTGCCCTACGGCACCAAATCACGCGCCACTATCGAAACCTTTTCTCTGCAAATCGTTGATTTTTTATTGGAACACGATGTCAAAGCCTTGGTCATCGCCTGCAATACCATTGCGGCGACCGCCGGCACGAAAATCCGCCAAAAAGCCGGTAACATGCCCGTATTGGACGTGATTTCCGCCGGTGCCGAAGCCGCGCTGGCGACTACGCGCAACAATAAAATCGGCATCATCGCCACCAACACCACCGTCAACAGCAATGCCTATGCCCGCGCCATTCACGCGCAAAATGCCGATACCTTGGTGCGCACCCAGGCTTCGCCTTTGCTGGTGCCGCTGGTGGAAGAAGGGTGGCTTGAGCATGAAGTCACCCGCCTGACCGTACGCGAGTACCTGAAGCCACTCTTGGCCGACGACATCGACACGCTGGTGTTGGGTTGTACCCACTTCCCACTGCTCAAACCGCTTATCGGCCGCGAAGCGCAAAACGTCACCTTGGTCGATTCCGCCATCACCACCGCCGAAGCCACCGCCAAAGCCTTGGCGCAAGCAGGTTTGCTAAATACAGAAAACGACAACCCGGATTACCGCTTCTACGTCAGCGACATCCCATTGCGCTTCCGCACCATCGGTGAACGCTTCCTGGGTAGGAGTATGGAGCAGATTGAAATGGTAACGTTGGGTTGATGGGTGATATTAAAGGCCGTCTGGAATTTCAGACGGCCTTTGCTTTATAGCCAACTTAAGCCAAGAAATCCAAGCCTATGTCCAACGAGCGGCTGCTGTGGGTCAGATAGCCGAGGGCGATGCCGTCCACGCCGGTTTGTGCCACGCGTTTCAGGCGGTTGAAGCCGATGCCGCCCGATGCTTCGCAATAGACGGTGTGAGGGTGGGCGGTTTGTGTGTGGCAGCGGTTTACCGCTTCTTTTAAGGTTTCGTCGTCCATATTGTCCAGCAAAATCCGTTCCGCGCCCGCCGCGATGGCTTCGTCCAGTTGTGCCAGCGTGTCCACTTCGATTTCCACGCAGGTCAACGGTCCGACTGCCTGCTTTGCCTGCTGCACAGCTTGGGCGATGCTGCCGCAATAGGCGAGGTGGTTGTCTTTGATAAGGATGGCGTCGTCCAAGCCCATGCGGTGGTTTACGCCGCCGCCTGCTCTGACGGCATATTTTTGCAGGACACGAAGCAGTGGGATTGTTTTGCGGCTGCACACGATGTCTGTACCGTATTCGGCGACTTCGGCAACGGCATGCGCGGTGGCGGTGGCGATGCCGCTTAAGTGCGTGAGGTAGTTGAGCGCGGTGCGTTCAGCGGTGAGCAGCGCGCGGGCGTTGCCTTCGACGGCGGCAAGCGTCTGACCTGCGCGAACGGCTTGCCCGTCTTGAATTTCAGCTTGGAAACGGACGGACGGATCCATCGTCTGAAAGGCAAGGTGCGCCAAATCTATGCCTGCTATTACGCCATCTTCGCGGCTGATCAGGAAAAGTTTGGCAGTTTTATTGGGCGCTATAACGGCTGCGGACGTGATATCTCCTCGCCTGCCCAGATCTTCGCTTAAGGCTTGTTCTACCATGGGGCGCAACAGGGTATCGGGGAGAGGAAGAAGATTGTTTTCAGACGACATGAAGGTTCCTTTGTTGAAAAATATTGATATTGCCCGATGGGGCAAAACTTCATTTGAGGCCGTCTGAAAATCAGTTAGCAGCTACCCAGCGGCAGTCCGATATCAGAAATCAGCTGATCGGGCAGAACGTCATCTCGGAATCGGTAAAGCTGTGCAGGACGGCCTTTGCTGCCTGATACGCCGGTATCCGACGGCTCGATGAGGTTTTGCTGCTGAATCTGGCGGCGGAAGTTTTGCTTGTGCAGCAATCTGCCGCTGATGGCTTCGACGCTGTTTTGCAGTTGCAGTAGTGTAAATTCGGGCAGCATCAGTTCAAAAATCACGGGACGGTATTTGATTTTGGCACGTAGGCGGGATAAAGCTGTCGCCAATACGCGGCGGTGGTCGTGGCGCATGGGCTGCCCCGTGAGCGCGAAGTCGAAGTTTACCTGCGGCTCGGCGGCTTCCGCTATCAGGCCGCTTTCATACAGCATTTCATAGCGTTGCAAAACGTATTCTTCCGACCAGTTTTCCGGTTCGACCCCCCAGCACAAATGAATGCGCTTGAGCCGCTTTTGGCGCACTTCCTCCGTATCCGCCGAGTTTGCCCAAATGCGCAGGCGGCTGACGATGGCGTCGCGCAGCCCGTCGTCGGTACGCAAATCTTCCCATGGAAAATAGCCGTAGCAGTCCTGCCATTTTGCGTCGGGGTGCAGGATGCTGTCGGCTGCCTCGCGCACCAGCCCCAAATAGCTGACGTACAAGACAGGTAGGCCTTGCTCGTTTTGACGGCGCGTATCTACAAACGTATAAAGCTGTTCCACATAGCCCATAGGCTGTGATGTCTGTTTGGCAACCCACATCCTGACTCCTGCTTGTAGAGAGTGGCGAAGCGGTGCAAGCAGGCCATTGGGTAATAGCTCTCCTTTGGCAACTGTCAAAACCCTCAAGCTGTCGTTTGTAATGGCGATCAGTACAGGAACAAGCTCGACGATACTTTGCGTATTGGCTGCTGTTTCAGGATAGGCATCCATGCGTGGCTTTCATTCAAGAGAAAACCTTATTGTAAACCAAAGCGGTTTTCAGACGACCTTGCTTATTATACTCAATTTGAGCATAATATAAAAATATTTCAAAATATAAACGGCAAATCTTTATGCCGTCTGAAAAACCAGCCATAAGGAAGTCTCATGCAAACCGCCGCCCGCCGCTCGTTCGATTATGATATGCCACTCATCCAAACGCCGACTTCTGCCTGCCAAATCCGTCAGGCGTGGGCAAAGGTTGCCGACACGCCCGACCGCGAAACGGCAGGTCGTCTGAAAGACGAAATCAAGGCCTTGCTGAAGGAGAAAAATGCGGTCTTGGTGGCGCATTATTACGTCGATCCGTTGATTCAGGATTTGGCTTTGGAAACGGGCGGATGTGTGGGAGATTCGCTGGAAATGGCACGCTTCGGCGCGGAACACGAAGCCGGTACATTGGTGGTGGCGGGTGTGCGATTCATGGGCGAGAGCGCGAAAATCCTCTGCCCTGAAAAAACGGTGCTGATGCCTGATTTGGAAGCGGAATGTTCTTTGGATTTGGGTTGTCCGGAAGAGGCGTTTTCAGCGTTTTGCGACCAACACCCCGACCGCACGGTAGTGGTGTACGCCAACACTTCCGCCGCCGTGAAAGCGCGTGCCGACTGGGTGGTAACGTCTTCGGTGGCGTTGGAAATCGTGTCGTATCTGAAATCGCGCGGCGAGAAGCTGATTTGGGGACCCGACCGCCACCTCGGCGACTACATCCGCCGCGAAACGGGCGCGGATATGCTGCTGTGGCAGGGTTCGTGTATCGTCCACAACGAATTCAAGGGGCAGGAACTGGCGGCGTTGAAGGCGGAACACCCCGACGCGGTGGTGCTGGTTCATCCTGAATCGCCGCAAAGCGTCATCGAGCTGGGCGACGTGGTCGGCTCGACCAGCAAATTGCTCAAGGCCGCCGTATCGCGTCCTGAAAAAAAATTCATCGTGGCGACCGATTTGGGCATCCTGCACGAAATGCAAAAGCAGGCGCCCGACAAAGAATTTATCGCCGCACCGACGGCGGGCAACGGCGGAAGCTGCAAAAGCTGCGCGTTCTGCCCGTGGATGGCGATGAATTCGCTGGGCGGCATCAAATACGCCCTGACAAGCGGACACAACGAAATTCTGTTGGACAGGAAGCTGGGCGAAGCCGCCAAACTGCCCTTGCAGCGTATGCTCGACTTCGCGGCAGGACTCAAGCGCGGGGATGTGTTCAACGGTATGGGCCCCGCCTGATTTTCCGTCCATATTGCCGTTTCAGACGACCCCTCAAACAAGGACAACACCATGCAAACCGATTGCGACGTATTGATTGCCGGAAACGGGCTGGCGGCACTGACGCTCGCCCTGTCGCTGCCTGAGTCGTTCCGCATCGTCATTTTGTGTAAAAACCGGCTGGACGACACCGCAAGCCGTCATGCGCAAGGAGGGATTGCGGCGGCGTGGTCGGGAGAGGACGACATCGAAAAACACGTCGCCGATACTTTGGAAGCGGGTGCAGGTTTGTGCAACGAAGCCGCCGTCCGCACCATCCTGTCGCAGGGCAAACCGGCAATCGAATGGCTGCTGGCGCAGGGCGTGGCGTTCGACCAAAATAATAACGACCTGCACCTGACGCGCGAAGGCGGGCACACCTGCCGCCGAATCGCCCACGTCGCCGACTACACGGGCGAAGCCGTCATGCAGAGCCTGATTGCCCAAATACGCCGCCACCCGAACATCCGCGTTTGCGAGCGGCAGATGGCGTTGGACATTCAAATCGAATCAGGCGCGGCGTGCGGGCTGACCGTCCTCGACTGTCGAACGCAAGAAACCTACCGCATCCGCGCCCGCCATACCGTACTTGCAGGCGGCGGCTTGGGACAGATTTACGCCGCCACCACCACGCCACCCGAATGCACGGGCGACGCCATCGCCATGGCGATACGCGCAGGCTGCGCAGTCGAAAACCTCGAATTTATCCAATTCCACCCCACAGGCTTGGCAAGGCCGTCTGAAAACGGCCGCACCTTCCTGATTTCCGAAGCCGTACGTGGCGAAGGCGGCATCCTGACCAACCAATCGGGCGAACGGTTTATGCCGCATTACGACCGCCGCGCCGAACTTGCGCCGCGCGACATCGTTGCCCGCGCTATCGCCGCCGAAATCGCCAAGCAAACGCAAGACTTCGTCTCACTCGATATCAGCCATCAACCCGCAGAGTTCGTCCGTCAGCATTTCCCGTCCATCCATCGGCACTGCCTGTCCCAATGCGGCTTGGACATCACGCACCAAGCCATCCCCGTCCGCCCAGTGCAACACTACACCTGCGGCGGCATCCAAACCGACCCCAGCGGCAGAACCTCCCTGCCACAGCTCTACGCCTTAGGCGAAACCGCCTGCACCGGCTTGCACGGAGCCAACCGCCTCGCCAGCAACTCCTTGCTCGAATGCGTCGTTACCGCCAGACTTGCCGCCCAAACCATCGCGGACGGACAAGCGTTCCAAACCGTACCGTCCAAAAGGTCGTCTGAAAACCCCACCGCCGAAACAGACATCTTTTTAGACGACCTTCAAAACACATTCAGCCGCCCCGTCCTGCAAACGTTCAACCAACGCCATCTGGGCATCCTACGCAACGATACCGACCTACGCCATGCTATCGCCCAACTGCGGCTTTGGAAGCAAAACCAAGCCGAACCGCACACCGCGTCCGAATACGAAAACCGCAACCTACTCGAATGCAGCCTCGCTGTCGCCCAAGCCGCATACGCTAGACGGCAAAATATTGGCGCGCATTTTAATAGGGATTGTTAAGGTTGGCTGGTTAGAAAAAAATCGTTCAAATAAATTTGAATAGCATGGTTGAGAAATTGGCATTCAGTTTTTAGGGTTGCGTAAGTTGGGTTATTATTTTGTTCTAAAAGTAGAAAGGCCCTTACATTCGCCTAACAAGTGCAATTTCCAATAACAGAAAAGGCCAGTATGCGGTAGTATACTGCCTTTCCTGACAAGAAAGATTGCAATATGGCCTACACACAACTGACCTCACACCAAAGATACTACATTTCCAGACATTACCGCAACCTACCCCTAAACCAAATCGCACAGAACATCGGTTGTCATCCCGCCACCGTCAGTCGGGAAATCAGACGGCATTCCGTCAACGGAACCTACTGTTACCGAAAAGCACAACAG
>NZ_PDBT02000066.1:0-13953 GCF_002551535.2 Neisseria sp. N95_16 | reverse complement strand
TCCATTCTTCGCTAACTACCGTCCACAATTCTACTTCCGTACGACTGACGTTACCGGTGCGGTAACTTTGGAAGAAGGCGTAGAAATGGTAATGCCGGGCGAAAACGTAGCCATCACTGTTGAACTGATTGCGCCAATCGCGATGGAAGAAGGTTTGCGTTTTGCGATTCGTGAAGGCGGCCGTACCGTAGGTGCCGGTGTTGTATCTTCTATCATTGCTTAAGTTTTAGAAGGCCAGTAGCTCAATTGGTAGAGTATCGGTCTCCAAAACCGAGGGTTGGGGGTTCGAGACCCTCCTGGCCTGCCAAATAAAAAATTAACCGGCCTTAGTGCCGGTTAATTTTTTTGCTATTTTATTTCTATTTATTTGTTTTAACCATCGCATGATTGTGAGCGGTATATCGATATATGCTGCATATGCTGCATATGCTGTATCAATGCTATGGAAAGTGAGTTCAAAATGGCTGATCGTATGCCTGAAGATAAAGCGGATAAAGTGGGGCAGGTTGTCAAATCAGACAACAATGCGCATGCCACGCCGCAGCGCGAAGGGTTCGCTTATTTTCGAAATTCATGGATTGAATTTAAGAAAGTAGTTTGGCCGGCTCGTGATGATGCGGTCAAGATGACTGTATTCGTGGTAATTTTTGTAGCAATTTTGGCTGCGTTTATTTATGCAGTCGATACAGCGGTTTCATGGTTATTTTTTGATTTGTTATTGAAGAGGGGATAAAAATGTCAAAACGTTGGTATGTTGTGCAGGCTTATTCCGGCTTTGAAAAAAATGTCCAAAAAACATTGAAAGAGCGTATTTCACGCGAAGGTATGGAAGAGTATTTCGGCCAAGTGTTGGTTCCGGTCGAAGAGGTGGTTGATATTAAAAATGGCCGCCGTACCATCAGCGAGCGTAAGTTTTACCCTGGCTATGTCTTGGTTGAAATGGAAATGACCGATGAATCATGGCATTTGGTAAAAAGTACCCCGCGCGTCTCTGGCTTTATCGGCGGTACTGCTAACCGACCATTACCTATTTCTCAACGTGAAGCTGATGTAATTATGCAACAGGTTCGTAGTGGTGTTGAAAAACCAAAACCAAAAGTTGAATTTGAAGTGGGTCAATCGGTTCGTGTTAATGACGGTCCCTTTGCTGACTTCAATGGCGTGGTGGATGAGGTTAATTACGAGCGCAATAAGCTGCGTGTTTCTGTGCAGATTTTTGGCCGTGAAACGCCTGTTGAGTTGGAATTTGGTCAGGTTGAAAAGATTTAATTGAATTAATGTCTTGAATTAAAATACATTAAGTTTTATAATCGAAAATTCGTTTTGGGAAGCGGAATGGTTCCGCGTTATACCCGTCTTTTAGGAGTCCTTAAGTGGCAAAGAAAATTGTAGGCTACATTAAACTGCAAATTGGTGCAGGTAAAGCCAACCCATCTCCTCCAGTTGGTCCAGCATTGGGTCAACGTGGTTTGAATATTATGGAATTCTGTAAAGCATTTAATGCTGCGACCCAAGGTATGGAGCCTGGTTTGCCGATTCCTGTTGTGATCACTGCATTTGCGGATAAATCATTCACATTTGTGATGAAAACGCCTCCAGCTTCTATCTTGTTGAAAAAAGCTGCGGGTCTGCAAAAAGGTAGTGCCAACCCATTGACCAATAAAGTGGGTAAAGTAACTCGCGCTCAATTGGAAGAAATCGCGAAAACCAAAGAGCCTGATTTAACGGCTTCTGATTTGGATGCTGCGGTACGTACTATTGCTGGTTCAGCCCGTTCAATGGGCTTGGATGTGGAGGGTGTATAATGGCTAAAGTTTCTAAACGCTTGAAAGCTTTGCGCTCTTCTGTTGAAGCGAATAAATTATATGCAATTGATGAAGCAATTACTTTGGTAAAAAATGCCGCAACTGCTAAATTTGATGAATCAGTTGACGTGTCATTCAACTTGGGTGTAGATCCACGTAAATCTGACCAAGTAATTCGTGGCTCAGTTGTATTGCCTAAAGGTACCGGTAAAACCACTCGTGTTGCTGTATTTGCGCAAGGCGCGAATGCTGATGCTGCTAAAGAAGCGGGTGCTGATGTCGTTGGTTTCGACGACTTGGCTGCTGAAATCAAAGGTGGCAACTTGAACTTTGACGTTGTGATTGCTTCTCCAGATGCAATGCGTATTGTCGGTCAGTTGGGTACTATCTTGGGTCCACGTGGTTTGATGCCTAACCCTAAAGTAGGTACTGTAACCCCTAATGTTGCTGAAGCGGTGAAAAACGCTAAAGCCGGTCAAGTACAATACCGTACTGATAAAGCAGGTATCGTGCATGCCACTATCGGTCGCGCTTCATTTGCTGAAGCCGATTTGAAAGAAAACTTTGACGCTTTGCTGGATGCTATCGTTAAAGCAAAACCTGCTGCTGCAAAAGGCCAATACTTACGTAAAGTTGCCGTTTCAAGCACAATGGGTTTAGGTGTTCGAGTAGATACTTCTAGCGTAAACAACTAAGAATTTTCAGACGGCCTTTTTAAGGCTGTCTGGATTTGGGCTACTTAAAATATTAAGTAGATGTCCAAGACCGTAGGGATCGTAAGATTTAATCGTTATTGCCCTACGCAGACGGTAGTCCTGAAACAAATTGCAAGAAAGCTTGTAAGATGTCTTTTTAGGTTACCGCGCTGGTGGAATACTGAGAAAGTATTCTGTTGATAAACAGTGGGAGGTAGACCTTGAGTCTCAATATTGAAACCAAGAAAGTAGCCGTTGAAGAGATTAGCGCAGCAATTGCTAACGCTCAAACTCTGGTGGTTGCAGAATATCGCGGTATCAGTGTTGCCAGCATGACCGAGCTGCGTGCGAATGCACGTAAAGAAGGCGTATATTTGCGCGTTCTGAAAAATACTTTGGCTCGTCGTGCAGTAGAAGGCACTTCATTTGCAGGTTTGGCAGATCACATGGTGGGTCCGCTGGTTTACGCTGCTTCTGAAGATGCTGTAGCTGCTGCAAAAGTGCTGCATCAATTCGCGAAAAAAGATGACAAAATTGTTGTTAAAGCCGGTTCTTACAATGGCGACGTACTGGATGCTGCTCAAGTAAGCGAGTTGGCTTCTATTCCTAGCCGTGAAGAATTGTTGTCTAAACTGTTGTACGTTATGCAGGCACCTGTTGCCGGCTTTGCACGCGGTTTGGCTGCATTGGCTGAGAAAAAAGCTGGCGAAGAAGCCGCTTAATAGATTTTGTTTCATTTGATAATTAATTTTTAATACAATATTTGGAGTTTAAATAGCATGGCTATTACTAAAGAAGACATTTTGGAAGCCGTTGGTTCTTTGACCGTTATGGAATTGAACGACTTGGTTAAAGCTTTTGAAGAAAAATTCGGCGTTTCTGCTGCTGCCGTTGCCGTTGCCGGCCCTGCTGGTGCTGGTGCCGCTGCGGCTGAAGAAAAAACTGAATTTGACGTTGTTTTGGCTTCTGCCGGTGATCAAAAAGTTGGCGTGATTAAAGTGGTTCGTGCCATCACTGGTTTGGGCTTGAAAGAAGCTAAAGACATCGTTGACGGCGCGCCTAAAACACTGAAAGAAGGTGTTTCTAAAGCTGAAGCTGAAGACATCCAAAAACAACTGGAAGAAGCCGGCGCTAAAGTCGAAATCAAATAATCATTATTTGATACTTTCAGTAAAGGCTGGCAGATATCTGCCAGCCTTATTTTGCGTTTTAATCATACAGAAAATAATTATTTACATTTATTTGCATTTATATCTTGAAATAAATATAAATAAATGTAAATAACATCACAAAATTGTCGTCTCAAAGTTTTTCAGACGGCATTTCTATTCAAAGCCACCCTTCGGAGTGTATATGAACTATTCGTTTACCGAGAAAAAACGTATCCGTAAGAGTTTTGCCAAACGAGAGAACGTATTGGAAGTTCCCTTTTTGCTGGCAACTCAAATTGATTCTTATGCAAAATTTCTGCAATTAGAAAATGCTTTCGACCAGCGTACTGATGATGGTCTGCAAGCAGCATTCAATTCTATTTTCCCAATCGTCAGCCACAATGGCTATGCACGTTTGGAATTTGTCCATTACACCTTGGGTGATCCGTTGTTTGATATTCCTGAATGTCAATTGCGCGGTATTACTTACGCTGCTCCTTTGCGTGCACGCATCCGCTTGGTGATTTTGGATAAAGAGGCTTCTAAACCGACTGTAAAAGAAGTACGCGAAAACGAAGTGTACATGGGTGAAATCCCATTGATGACACCAAGCGGCTCTTTTGTCATCAATGGTACCGAGCGTGTGATCGTTTCTCAGTTGCACCGTTCTCCGGGTGTGTTCTTTGAGCATGACCGTGGTAAGACGCACTCTTCGGGCAAATTATTGTTCTCTGCCCGCATTATTCCTTACCGTGGTTCATGGTTGGATTTTGAGTTTGATCCAAAAGATCAACTGTATTTCCGTATCGACCGTCGCCGTAAAATGCCGGTTACCATTTTGTTGAAAGCCTTGGGTTACAACAATGAACAGATTTTGGACACTTTCTACGACAAAGAAACATTCTTCTTGTCAAAAGGTGGTGTGCAAACTGAATTGATTCCAGGCCGTCTGAAAGGTGAAACCGCTAAAAACGACATCGTGGATGCTGAAGGCAACGTTTTGGTGACCAAAGGCAAACGCATCACTGCTAAAAATATCCGTGATATTGCCAATGCCGGTTTGACCCGATTGGACGTTGATCCTGAAACCTTATTGGGCAAAGTCTTGGCTGCTGATTTGATCGTGCCGGACACTGGTGAAGTATTGGCTGTGGCCAATGATGAAATCACCGAAGAATTGTTGGCGAAACTGGATATCCACGGTATTGAGCAAGTTACTACTTTGTACATCAATGAATTGGACCAAGGTGGTTACATTTCCAGCACCTTGCGTACGGATGAAACTGCCGACCAGCAAGCTGCCCGCGTAGCGATTTACCGCATGATGCGTCCGGGCGAACCGCCTACCGAAGAAGCTGTTGAAATGCTCTTCAACCGCTTGTTCTTCAGTGAAGACAGCTACGACTTGTCTCGTGTAGGCCGTATGAAATTCAATACCCGCACCTACGAGCAAAAATTGTCTGAAGCGCAACAAGGCTCTTGGTATGGTCGTTTATTGAACGAAACCTTTGCCGGTGCAGCCGAAAAAGGTGGCTATGTACTGAGCATTGAAGACATTGTCGCTTCGATTGCCACTTTGGTTGAATTGCGTAACGGTCACGGCGAAGTGGACGATATCGACCACTTGGGCAACCGTCGCGTGCGTTCGGTTGGTGAGTTGACTGAAAACCAATTCCGCAGTGGCTTGGCTCGTGTTGAGCGCGCAGTGAAAGAGCGTTTGAACCAAGCAGAATCTGAAAACCTGAGGCCGCATGATTTGATCAATGCTAAACCGGTTTCCGCTGCCATTAAAGAATTCTTCGGTTCAAGCCAATTGAGCCAATTTATGGATCAAACCAACCCACTGTCTGAAGTGACAAACAAACGTCGTGTTTCTGCTTTGGGTCCAGGCGGTTTGACCCGTGAACGTGCTGGCTTTGAAGTGCGTGACGTACACCCGACTCACTATGGCCGCGTATGTCCGATTGAAACACCCGAAGGTCCGAACATTGGTTTGATTAACTCGCTGTCTGTTTATGCGCGTACCAATGATTATGGTTTCTTGGAAACCCCATACCGCCGTGTAATTGACGGTAAAGTAACCACGGAAATCGATTACTTGTCTGCCATCGAAGAAGGCCGCTATGTGATTGCACAGGCCAATGCCGAATTGGATGCAGAAGGCAATCTGACCGGTGATTTGGTGACCTGTCGTGAAAAAGGCGAAACCATTATGGCCACACCTGACCGCGTTCAATACATGGATGTGGCAACCGGCCAAGTGGTATCGGTAGCGGCTTCCCTGATTCCGTTCTTGGAACACGATGACGCGAACCGTGCCTTGATGGGTGCCAACATGCAACGTCAAGCTGTGCCTTGTCTGCGTCCTGAAAAACCAATGGTCGGTACCGGTATCGAACGCTCAGTAGCCGTTGACTCGGCAACGGCGATTGTTGCCCGTCGTGGCGGCGTGGTTGAATATGTTGATGCCAACCGTGTGGTGATTCGCGTACACGATGACGAAGCGACTGCCGGTGAAGTGGGTGTGGACATCTACAATCTGGTCAAATTTACCCGCTCTAACCAATCAACCAACATCAACCAACGTCCGGCTGTGAAAGCAGGCGATGTGTTGCAACGTGGCGACTTGGTAGCCGACGGTGCTTCGACTGACTTGGGCGAATTGGCGCTGGGTCAAAACATGACCATCGCCTTCATGCCTTGGAACGGTTACAACTACGAAGACTCGATTTTGCTGTCTGAAAAAGTGGCTGCCGATGACCGCTACACTTCGATTCACATTGAAGAATTGAACGTTGTGGCGCGTGACACTAAGTTGGGTGCCGAAGACATTACCCGCGATATTCCGAACTTGTCTGAGCGCATGCAAAACCGTTTGGACGATTCCGGTATTGTGTACATCGGTGCTGAAGTAGAAGCCGGTGACGTGTTGGTGGGTAAAGTAACCCCTAAAGGCGAAACCCAATTGACGCCTGAAGAAAAACTGTTGCGTGCGATTTTCGGTGAAAAAGCGTCTGATGTAAAAGACACTTCATTGCGTATGCCGACCGGCATGAGCGGTACCGTGATTGACGTGCAAGTGTTTACCCGCGAAGGTATCCAGCGCGACAAACGTGCCCAATCGATTATTGATTCTGAGTTGAAACGCTACCGTCAAGACTTAAGTGATCAGCTGCGTATTTTCGATAACGATGCGTTTGATCGTATCGAGCGCATGATTGTTGGCCAAAAAGCCAACGGTGGCCCGATGAAGTTGACTAAAGGTAGCGAAATCACTGCTGAATACTTGGCTTCTACCGCCAGCAAACACGATTGGTTCGACATCCGTTTGGCCGATGAAGATTTGGCCAAACAATTAGAGCTGATTAAGCTGAGCCTGCAGCAAAAACGCGAAGAAGCGGATGAGTTGTATGAAGTGAAGAAGAAAAAGCTGACCCAAGGCGACGAATTGCAGCCGGGCGTACAAAAAATGGTGAAAGTATTCATCGCCATCAAACGCCGTCTGCAAGCCGGTGACAAAATGGCCGGCCGCCACGGTAACAAAGGTGTGGTATCACGCATTCTGCCGGTGGAAGACATGCCTTATATGGCAGACGGCCGTCCAGTTGACATCGTGTTGAACCCATTGGGTGTACCATCGCGTATGAATATCGGTCAGATTTTGGAAGTGCACTTGGGTTGGGCGGCAAAAGGTATCGGTGAACGCATCGACCGTATGCTCAAAGAGCAGCGCAAAGCCAGCGAATTGCGTGAATTCTTGAATAAGCTGTACAACAACAGCGGCAAGCAAGAAGATCTCGACAGCTTGAGCGATGATGAAATCATCGAATTGGCTTCTAACCTGCGTAAAGGTGCTTCTTTCGCTTCTCCGGTATTCGACGGTGCGAAAGAATCTGAAATCCGCGACATGCTGAACTTGGCTTATCCAAGCGATGATCCTGAAGTAGAAAAATTGGGCTTTAACGACACCAAAACCCAAATTACCCTTTACGATGGCCGTTCAGGCGAAGCTTTCGACCGCCGCGTAACCGTAGGCGTGATGCACTACTTGAAACTGCATCACTTGGTTGATGAGAAAATGCACGCCCGTTCGACCGGTCCTTACAGCTTGGTGACCCAACAACCTCTGGGCGGTAAAGCGCAGTTCGGTGGCCAACGTTTCGGTGAGATGGAAGTTTGGGCGCTGGAAGCTTACGGTGCTGCTTACACCCTGCAAGAAATGTTGACCGTGAAGTCCGATGACGTGACAGGTCGTACCAAAATGTATGAAAACATTGTTAAAGGCGAACACAAAATCGACGCCGGTATGCCTGAATCCTTCAACGTATTGGTTAAAGAGATTCGCTCATTGGGCTTGGATATCGATTTGGAACGTTATTAAACAACGCTTTCAGACGGCCTCTGATATCAATAGGCCGTCTGAAAGAACACAGCGCTTTCAACGGACATCACAAAAATGTTTAAAGGCCGTCTGAAAAGCTGAGTCATTCCATCCGAATCCTGATCCGCCAAGCGGTAAAAATACTTCCTTCAAGGAGCAAAAATGAATTTGTTGAACTTATTTAATCCGTTACAAACAGCGGGCATGGAAGAAGAGTTTGATGCCATCAAAATCGGCATTGCCTCTCCGGATACCATCCGCTCTTGGTCTTACGGTGAAGTGAAAAAGCCGGAAACCATCAACTACCGTACGTTCAAACCGGAACGCGACGGTTTGTTCTGTGCCAAAATTTTCGGCCCGGTAAAAGACTACGAATGTTTGTGCGGTAAATACAAACGCTTGAAATTTAAAGGCGTAACCTGTGAAAAATGTGGCGTGGAAGTGACTTTGTCTAAAGTACGCCGCGAACGCATGGGTCACATTGAATTGGCTGCGCCGGTTGCCCATATCTGGTTTTTGAAATCGCTGCCGTCTCGCTTGGGCATGGTATTGAACATGACCCTGCGCGACATCGAACGTGTATTGTACTTTGAAGCATTTGTGGTGACCGATCCGGGCATGACCCCGCTGCAACGCCGCCAATTGCTGACCGAAGACGATTACTACAACAAATTGGACGAATACGGCGACGATTTCGATGCCAAAATGGGTGCCGAAGGTATCCGCGAATTGTTGCGTTCATTGGATGTAGCAGGCGAAATCGAAGTATTGCGTCAAGAATTGGAATCAACCGGTTCTGATACCAAAATCAAAAAAATCGCCAAACGTTTGAAAGTATTGGAAGCGTTCCACCGCTCAGGTATGAAACTTGAGTGGATGATTATGGACGTGTTGCCAGTATTGCCACCTGATTTGCGTCCGCTGGTGCCTTTGGATGGCGGCCGTTTTGCCACTTCTGATTTGAACGATTTATACCGTCGTGTGATTAACCGTAACAACCGTCTGAAACGTTTGTTGGAGTTGAGTGCACCGGACATCATTGTGCGCAACGAAAAACGTATGCTGCAAGAAGCAGTCGACAGCCTGTTGGATAACGGCCGTCGCGGTAAAGCCATGACCGGCGCGAACAAGCGTCCATTGAAATCATTGGCCGACATGATTAAAGGTAAGGGTGGTCGCTTCCGTCAAAACCTGTTGGGTAAACGTGTGGACTACTCAGGCCGTTCGGTGATTACCGTGGGTCCTTACCTGCGTCTGCACCAATGCGGTCTGCCGAAAAAAATGGCTTTGGAGCTGTTCAAACCGTTCATTTTCCACAAGCTGGAAAAACAAGGCTTGGCAACCACCGTTAAAGCCGCCAAAAAATTGGTTGAACAAGAAGTACCGGAAGTATGGGACATCTTGGAAGAAGTTATTCGCGAACACCCAATCATGTTGAACCGTGCACCGACATTGCACCGTTTGGGTATTCAAGCGTTTGAACCGATTCTGATTGAAGGTAAAGCCATCCAGTTGCACCCATTGGTGTGTGCCGCATTTAACGCCGACTTTGACGGTGACCAAATGGCGGTTCACGTACCATTGAGCTTGGAAGCGCAAATGGAAGCACGCACTTTGATGCTGGCGTCAAACAACGTATTGTCTCCGGCCAACGGCGAACCGATTATCGTACCGTCTCAAGATATCGTATTGGGTCTGTACTACATGACCCGCGACCGCATCAACGCCAAAGGTGAAGGCAGCTTGTTTGCCGACGTGAAAGAAGTACACCGTGCTTATCACACCAAACAAGTGGAACTGGGTGCCAAAATCACCGTGCGTCTGCGTGAATGGGTGAAAAACGAAAACGGCGAATTGGAGCCGGTAGTTAACCGCTATGAAACCACCGTAGGCCGTGCCTTGTTGAGCGAAACTCTGCCTAAAGGCCTGCCGTTTGAATACATCAACAAAGCGCTGAAGAAGAAAGAAATTTCTAAGCTGATTAACGCATCGTTCCGCTTGTGTGGCCTGCGTGATACCGTGATTTTCGCCGACCATTTGATGTATACCGGTTTTGCTTATGCAGCCAAAGGCGGTATCTCGATTGCCGTTGACGATATGGAAATTCCGAAAGAAAAAGCCGTATTGTTGGCTGAAGCACAAGCCGAAGTGAAGGAAATCGAAGACCAATACCGCCAAGGTTTGGTAACCAACGGTGAACGTTACAACAAAGTAGTCGATATTTGGGGTCGTGCCGGTGACCGCATTGCCAAAGCGATGATGGACAACCTGTCTACCCAAAAAGTCATCGACCGCGAAGGCAACGAAGTGGATCAAGAGTCGTTCAACTCTATCTACATGATGGCCGACTCCGGTGCCCGTGGTTCGGCAGCACAGATCAAACAGCTTTCCGGCATGCGTGGTTTGATGGCCAAACCGGACGGCTCGATTATCGAAACGCCGATTACGTCTAACTTCCGCGAAGGCCTGACCGTATTGCAATACTTTATTGCGACCCACGGTGCGCGTAAAGGTCTGGCCGATACCGCATTGAAAACCGCAAACTCCGGTTACCTGACCCGCCGTTTGGTAGACGTAACCCAAGACTTGGTGGTAGTAGAAGACGATTGCGGCACAACTAACGGTTTTGTCATGAAAGCCGTGGTACAAGGTGGTGACGTGATTGAAGCCTTGCGCGACCGTATTTTGGGCCGTGTGACTGCTTCTGATGTGGTTGACCCATCCACAGGCGAAACCTTGGTAGAAGCCGGTACTTTATTGAACGAAAAACTGGTCGACATGATCGACCAATCCGGCGTCGATGAAGTGAAAGTACGCACCCCGATTACCTGTAAAACCCGCCACGGTTTGTGTGCCCAATGTTACGGCCGTGACTTGGCGCGTGGTAAACTGGTGAATGCTGGTGAAGCGGTCGGCGTGATTGCCGCCCAATCGATTGGTGAACCAGGTACCCAGCTGACCATGCGTACCTTCCACATCGGTGGTGCTGCTTCTCGAGCAGCCGCTGCCAGTCAAGTGGAAGCCAAATCCAACGGTACCGCACGTTTCAGCAGCCAAATGCGTTATGTTGCCAACAACAAAGGCGAATTGGTGGTGATTGGCCGCTCTTGCGAAGTGGTGATTCACGACGATATCGGCCGTGAGCGCGAACGTCATAAAGTGCCTTATGGTGCCATCTTGCTGGTACAAGACGGTGAAGCCATTAAAGCCGGGCAAACCTTGGCAACATGGGATCCGCATACCCGTCCGATGATTACCGAACATGCCGGTTTGGTGAAATTCGAAAACGTGGAAGAAGGCGTAACCGTTGCCAAACAGACCGACGATGTAACCGGTTTGTCTACCTTGGTTGTAATTGACGGCAAACGCCGTTCTGCCGGTACCTCTAAATTGTTGCGCCCAACCGTGAAACTGCTGGACGAAAACGGTTTGGAAATTTGTATCCCTGGTACTTCAACCCCGGTATCGATGGCCTTCCCGGTAGGTGCGGTGATTACCGTGCGTGAAGGTCAAGAAATCGGTAAAGGTGACGTGTTGGCGCGTATTCCGCAAGCATCGTCTAAAACCCGCGATATTACCGGTGGTCTGCCGCGCGTGGCTGAGTTGTTTGAAGCGCGTATCCCGAAAGATGCCGGCATGTTGGCTGAAATCACCGGTACCGTTTCCTTCGGTAAAGAAACCAAGGGTAAACAACGCTTAATCATCACCGATGTTGACGGCGTGGCTTACGAAACCTTGATTTCCAAAGAGAAACAAATCTTGGTGCATGACGGCCAAGTGGTGAACCGCGGTGAAACCATCGTTGACGGTGCCGTTGATCCACATGATATTCTGCGTCTGCAAGGTATCGAAGCATTGGCACGCTATATTGTTCAAGAAGTGCAAGAAGTTTACCGCCTGCAAGGTGTGAAGATTTCCGATAAACACATCGAAGTCATCATCCGCCAAATGCTGCGTCGTGTGAATATTGCCGACTCGGGCGAAACCAGCTTCATTACCGGTGAGCAAGTCGAGCGTGGCGATGTGATGTTGGAAAACGAGAAAATGATTGCCGAAGGTAAAGAGCCGGCGCGTTACGAAAACGTGTTATTGGGTATTACCAAAGCGTCGTTGTCGACCGACAGCTTCATTTCAGCTGCATCGTTCCAAGAAACCACCCGCGTACTCACCGAGGCCGCGATTATGGGTAAACAGGACGAACTGCGCGGCTTGAAAGAAAACGTGATTGTTGGCCGCCTGATTCCGGCCGGTACGGGCTTGACCTATCACCGCAGCCGCCGTCAGGAAAGCCGCGACGAAGTGCCTGCCCAGGTAGACGAGCAATCTGCTGCTGAATAAAGATGCGCCTGCACCGCAGGCCGTCTGAAAAGAAAACCGCAAGTGTTGAGCTTGCGGTTTTTTATTTGCTTGAAATTTTCAGACGGCCTGAGACCCTTGTAAAACTTCAAATCCGTCATTGTCGGGTCTCAGCCCGACAATGACGGCCACAGATTGGCGGATTAAATTCAGATTTTGCTCAGGTTTCAGACGGCCTGAAACCTGAGCAAAACACCTTTAAAAGATGGTGTGCACAAAGCAACCGTTTTAGAACATTGATGGTTTTTTCGTCTAGGTGTGCTTGTGGCCTAATTAGGCCGGTAATCACACATGGTAAAGAAAAGAAAATAATATTTACAAAAGTGTGGGGGGGGGGGTAAATTCATTTTGCTGAAGTTTAGCAAAAATTAACATGAATTTTAGGCATCACTCATTACTAAAAAAGGTATGAAATATGAAAGCATTCAATCAAAACGTCGGTAAAATCACATCAGCAACACTTTTGGCATTGGCTTTAACAGCGTGCGGCGGTGGTGGTGGCGGTAGTCAGTCGCCTCAAACAAGCAGCACGCCGACAAAAGAATTGGCTGAAGCGAAAGCAAACAAAATGTTTTCTTTGGCACAGCAACGACAAGATGTTAGCCAATTGTTTGCAGAAAATGGCGGTACTCTGGAAAATTATAAAGTGAGTATTGATGGTAAGCGCATTACTTCAGACAATGTTGATTTAAGTGCTTTGGGGGAAGGTGTAAGAAGAATTGGCGTTACCGAGGAAGCTGAAATCAGAGCGGGTAGCGTAAAAGGCACGGTTATCCGTAATGGTGTTCTGCACCTTTATCAACAGCCTTACTCTGTGGTAGCAGGTACAGAAGTCAAAGGCGGTACGGTTACTGTTATGGGAAGAAAAGAAAATCTGGGTTCAGAAGAATTAGACTTCGGCACCGTTAAAGGCTATGCCACCAAAACCTTGCCGAGCAGCGGTAAATTCAACTATGCAGGCGAGGCTTTGAGTCAAGATCAAACCGGTAAATTCAATTACACCGTGGACTTTGCAGCGAAAACCGGCAGCGGTTCGATTAGCAATATTGCTGGCGGTATTACGCTTCATGAAGGTAAGATTGCCGGCATGAGCCATGATAATCCCGATAAAACATCGATTAGCGGCTATGGTATTGAGTCAACGGCACGTTCAAACAGCGGCTTGAATGGCGGCTATAAACTCGGCTTCTTCGGCCCGAATGCAGATGAAGTGGCAGGCGTTGTAACCTCGCCTTATGGAGATGTCGGCTTCGGCGGCAAAAAACAATAATCGTCTTTAAGGCATAACCTTGAATTTATAGGCCCTTACATTCGCCTAACAAGTGCAATTTCCAATAACAGAAAAGGCCAGTATGCGGTAGTATACTGCCTTTCCTGACAAGAAAGATTGCAATATGGCCTACACACAACTGACCTCACACCAAAGATACTACATTTCCAGACATTACCGCAACCTACCCCTAAACCAAATCGCACAGAACATCGGTTGTCATCCCGCCACCGTCAGTCGGGAAATCAGACGGCATTCCGTCAACGGAACCTACTGTTACCGAAAAGCACAACAG
>NZ_PDBT02000065.1:0-14380 GCF_002551535.2 Neisseria sp. N95_16 | reverse complement strand
AAACTTTTGCTCTGAAATTTTGCTGAACTTTTGATACTTATTTTTTAGTTTCATATTAGGAGCTTATCAGGTTTTTTGATGATTTTGCTTCCTAAGCCCCTAAAAAAATGGAATTTAAAATTGATGAATGGTTATGTTATTTAATTTCATTGATTGAATGTAACTTGATGTTGGTCAAACGCTGCCGTTAAAAAGATGACAAAAATTTTCTGATTGTGTAGTTTACATTATCGCAAAAGGCCGTCTGAAAACAGTGTGATAGCGAATTGTACTTGCAAAACAGTGTGCTATCATATTTATTGGATGGTATAGGCAAAGTTTAACGCTTGCCTTGATGAAATGTAAGATTATTCCAGATTGGAGTCCAGATAAAAGATTGATGTTCTCAAATTCTGAGTAAATTTATCAATTATTAAATTGAAGTAAAATCAAAAGATTAGCAAATGCAGGCTGTTTTTCTGACTTAAAAACAAGCACTATACAGCCTACCAATAGGCCGTCTGAAAACAGACTCTGCCCACAACAACACAAACCAAACTTTTTTATCTAAAAAGGAACTGCCATGACCATCATCAAACAAGAGGATTTCATCCGCAGCATTTGCGATGCCTTCCAATTTATCAGCTATTACCATCCGAAAGATTACATCGACGCACTGTATCAGGCGTGGCAGAAAGAGGAAAATCCGGCGGCCAAAGATGCGATGACGCAAATCTTGGTCAACAGCCGCATGTGTGCCGAAGGCCACCGCCCGATTTGCCAAGATACCGGCATTGCCACCGTGTTTTTGAAAGTCGGCATGAATGTGCAATGGGATGCCGAAATGAGCGTGGAAGACATGGTGAACGAAGGCGTGCGCCGTGCCTACACTTGGGAAGGCAACACCTTGCGTGCTTCAGTATTGGCCGACCCTGCGGGTAAACGCCAAAACACCAAAGACAACACCCCGGCCGTGATTCATATGAGTATTGTACCGGGCGACAAAGTAGAAGTGACCTGTGCGGCCAAAGGCGGCGGCTCGGAAAACAAATCTAAATTGGCGATGCTAAACCCTTCTGACAACATCGTCGATTGGGTGCTGAAAACCATCCCAACCATGGGCGCGGGCTGGTGTCCGCCGGGTATTTTGGGCATCGGTATCGGAGGCACACCTGAAAAAGCCGTGTTGATGGCCAAAGAATCGTTGATGGATCACATCGACATTCAAGATTTGCAAGCCAAAGCCGCATCAGGTGCCGAATTGTCGACCACCGAAGCGCTGCGTTTGGAATTGTTTGAAAAAGTCAACGCATTGGGCATTGGCGCACAAGGCTTGGGCGGCTTGACCACCGTGTTGGACGTAAAAATCTTGGATTACCCAACCCATGCCGCCTCTAAACCGATTGCCATGATTCCAAACTGCGCGGCCACCCGCCACGTTGAATTTGAATTGGACGGTTCAGGCCCAGTAGAACTCACTCCGCCAAGCGTAGAAGACTGGCCGGACATCACCTACAATCCCGACAACGGCAAACGCGTTGACGTGAACAACCTGACCAAAGAAGAAGTAGCCACTTGGAAAACCGGCGATGTATTGCTGCTCAACGGTAAAATCCTGACCGGCCGCGATGCCGCGCACAAACGCATGGTCGATATGCTCAACAAAGGCGAGCAATTGCCGGTTGATTTCACCAACCGCCTGATTTACTACGTAGGCCCGGTTGATCCAGTGGGCGATGAAGTGGTGGGCCCGGCCGGTCCGACTACCGCGACCCGTATGGATAAATTCACCCGCCAAATGCTGGAACAAACCGGTCTGCTCGGTATGATCGGTAAATCCGAGCGCGGTGCCGCCACTTGCGAAGCCATTGCCGACAACAAAGCCGTGTATCTGATGGCGGTGGGCGGCGCGGCCTATCTGGTGGCCAAAGCGATTAAAGGCGCGCAAGTGCTGGCGTTCCCAGAATTGGGTATGGAAGCCATTTACGAATTTGATGTTAAAGATATGCCGGTAACGGTAGCAGTCGATAGCGACGGCCAATCCATCCACGCCATCGCGCCGAAACAATGGCAAGCCAAAATCGGTATTATTCCGGTGGAAAGCTAATCAGGTTTAAATCATCAAAGGCCGTCTGAAAACAGAGTTTTCAGACGGCCTTTTTTCATATTTGTCACAATCAATTCATCTATAAACCTATTAAAATCAAGGCATCTATATTGCTTTCATGCCGCTGTAACACAGCTTTGCCAAACAGAAGCCGATTTCACCACAACCATAAAAGGAACACACAATGTCTCCAAAGCTCACCGGTGGCGGCCGCAAGCTGTTTATTCTCGATACCAATGTGATGTTGCACGACCCGTCTTGCCTGTTCCGTTTTCAGGAACACGACATTTTCATTCCGATGGTGACCTTGGAAGAAATGGACAACCACAAAAAAGGCTCGTCCGACGTGGCGCGTAATGCCCGTCAGACCAGCCGTTATCTGGATGAATTGCTTAATGCCGAGCCACATGGGCTGCATCAGGGCATTGCGCTGAATGTATTGGGGCATGCCGATGCCAAAGGTAAATTGTTGCTGCAAACCGAAATGCTGCAAGCCGATTTGCCCGAAGTATTGAGCGGGCAAACCGGCGATAATCAGATTTTGGCGGTGGTGATGAGTTTGTCGCACCGCATTTGCGGCGATTACGATTATGTCGCGCTGGTGTCGAAAGACATCAATATCCGCATTAAAGCGCGCACGCTGGGGTTGAATGCCGAAGACTACATCAACGATAACGTATTGGAAGACAGCGATATTTTATACAGCGGTTTGCGCAGGCTCACGCCGGAATTTTGGGCAAACAACGGCACGCATTTGAATTCATGGCAGGAAAATGGCCGCGCCTATTACCACATCGAAGGCAATGATACGCCGCATTTACTGCTCAACGAATTATTGGTGGATGAACACGGCGAACCGCCTTTGAGCGCACGTGTTATCGAGCAGAACCACGGCAAAGTGTTGCTCGAAACCTTAAAAGATTACAGCGGCCGCAACAATGTATTCGGCATTTCCGCCCGCAACCGTGAACAAAATTTCGCCTTGAATTTATTGATGGATCCCGAAATCGATTTGGTGACGATTTTAGGGCAGGCCGGTACCGGCAAAACGCTGCTGACGCTTGCTGCCGCGTTGACACAAACCTTTGACGACAAGCGCTACAACGAAATTATCATGACCCGCATCACCGTGCCGGTGGGCGAAGACATCGGCTTTTTACCGGGCACGGAAGAAGAGAAAATGAATCCGTGGATGGGCGCGCTGGAAGACAATTTGGAAGTATTGACCCAACAAAACGACGGCGACGAATTCAGCGCGTGGGCGAAAAAAGCCACGTCCGACTTAATCCGCGCCCGCATTAAAGTGCGCTCGCTCAATTTTATGCGCGGACGCACGTTCCAAAACAAATTCGTTATCATCGATGAAGCGCAAAACCTGACCGCCAAGCAAATGAAAACCCTGATTACTCGCGCAGGTGAAGGTACGAAAGTGGTGTGTTTGGGCAATTTGGCGCAAATCGACACGCCGTATCTTACCGAAGGCAGTAGCGGCTTGAGTTATGTGGTGGAGCGGTTTAAAGGTTGGCAGCATTACGGCCATATTACACTGCAACAAGGCGAGCGCTCACGTTTGTCGGATTTTGCGGTGGAAGTGTTGTAGGCTAAAGAATAATCATGCCGAGACCTTTGCAAACTCCCCATCTTTGGCACATTTCTTCGTTATGCGCTGCTCGAAAGCTTGCCTATCTTCGTGATATGTCTGCGCTTTCTGCGCTGCTATAACTTCGAACTGCACTCAAATCTGGGGTTTTGCAAAGGTCTCATGCCGTCTGAAACGTTTCAGACGGCATTTTATTTTCCTAAAAAAGAGAGGCACATTTCATCACTTTTGCGTCAGCGCAAAACTTTGCGCCAGCAATTCCCACACCAAATCCGCATCTACTTCCGCTAAAACCAAGCTCACCCAATGCGTTTTGTTCATGTGGTAAGCCGGCAAAACACCTGGCATCTGCCGCAAGCTGCCGACCATTTCCGGCGGGCATTTCACGTTTAGCAAAGCCACATAGCCATCGCCTTTACGGCCGATTTTTTCGACAGCCACCGGCAGATAAGCGCCGAATCATTTCTGTTTGCCAGCAGCATGGCGGAACACGGCGTATTCGGGAAATTTCGCCCACAAATACTGCGGCTCGGCGCCGAAGCGCTTTGCAATGCCGCTGAATAAAGTTGCCTGATTCATATTCAGACGGCCTGTTTCGGCGATAGAAATGCATCCAAGCGCGGATTATTGTCGCGTGGAATAGGGCGCGGGCGGCCTTCGTGGTCGATGGCAACGAAGGTGAACACCGCTTCTGTGACCAGCTCAAGCGGAATATTCGGCTCATCGGCGACAAACGGCTTCACCCACACTTCCACTTCGATTTTCAGCGAGGTATTGCCCACGCCCAAACAACGTGCATACACGCCGACCACATGGCCGACTTTGACCGGCCGCAGAAAGCTCATTTCTTGCACCGAAACCGTGACAATCCGCCCCTGCGCGATTTCCGCCGCCAAAATGCCACCGCCCAAATCCATTTGCGACATAATCCAGCCGCCGAACACATCTAAATTAGTGTTGGTGTCTTTCGGCCGCGCGACCGTGCGCAGCATCAATTCGCCTTCGGGCTTGGCGTGTGTGGTTTGATTTTCGCTCATGTTTCTTCCTTTGTTGTCATACCAATCAAACTTTATTTTACGATGAAAACAGGCTGTCTGAAACCTTTATCCCGACTTTCAGACGGCCTGTTTTCAATGCTAAAATTTTGTTCCACTTTAAATCAGGATTTTCCCATGCACCCGATTCGCGAACCGCACCGCAGCGGCTTACTGCCCGTATCCGCACGCCATCAAATTTATTGGGAAGAATCCGGCAATCCCGATGGCTTGCCGGTGATTTTTCTGCACGGCGGCCCTGGCGCAGGCGCTTCGCCGGCGTGTCGCGGATTTTTCCATCCCGATGTGTACCGGATTGTGATCATTGACCAACGCGGTTGCGGCCGCTCGCTGCCTTATGCCTGCATCGAAGACAACACCACTTGGGATTTGGTGGCCGACATCGAAGCCGTGCGCCGCATGCTCGGCATTGAGAAATGGCTGGTGTTCGGTGGCTCATGGGGCAGTACGTTAGCCTTGGCCTATGCCGAAACCCATCCCGATCGCGTGGCCGGATTGGTGTTGCGCGGCATTTTCCTATGTAGGCCGTCTGAAACCGCTTGGCTGAACGAGCAGGGTGGTGTCAGCCAAATTTATCCGCAGCAATGGCAGCAGTTTCTTGCCCCAATTCCCGAACATAAACGCAGCAATCTGATTGCTGCGTATCACGAATTATTACACGGCGAAGACGAACAAGGCCGTCTGAAAGCAGCCAAAGCATGGGCAGATTGGGAAAGCTATTTGGTGCAATTTGAACCGAAAGACGTGGATAAAGACGCGCAAGAATCGCTCGCCATCGCCCGCATAGAAACGCATTATTTTGTGCATCAAGGCTGGTTGCAAGGCGATAAAGCGATTTTGAACAACATTAATCCAATCCGCCATATCCCGACCATCATCTGCCAAGGCCGCTACGATTTATGTACCCCAATGCAAAGCGCATGGGAACTGGCGCAAGCCTTTCCCGAAGCCGAATTGCGCATAGTGCAGGGCGGACATTCTTCGTTTGATGAGGCCTTAAGTACGGCATTAACGCAAGCAGTCGAGGATATATCGGCCAAACTGGGAGGGTAAAGCGAAAGGCCGTCTGAAATTTTCAGATGGCCTTTGTTTATGGTTTTAATGAGACATCATCCTCTAATCTGTTATAAGGAATTATTTTTTCCCAATCAAATACTTTAATTTCATTTGTAGGCTCTTCAGAAAAAAAGCGATAAGGGAGCTTGAGTTTGGGCTCATCAATTCCCAGCCACTCGGCAAAACCATGAATAAAGTAGAAACCACTGCGTGCAGCTTGTTGTCGAGACTGATGTGTGTCATCACTGGAAATCCTGATAAATGGCACATGATAAGCCTGTTTTTGTTTAGGAGAGTTGGTTAAAGTTACATTGGCAGAGTTTTTATTAATATGTGCTAAACCATGGTCTGATAAATAAATCAGAGAATAACTGCCAGTCGCTTGCAATGCTTTAGTAATTTCTTCTATCAATTTATCTGTTTGCTTGAGCGTTTCTAGATAGCAGGACATTTCTTTGCTTTTAAATGTTTCTGAAACCGGCTGTATCAGTCGTTTGCAGAAGTCAGGATGTGAGCCGTTGATGTGAAAAACATATAAAGATGGTTGCTTTGATTTCTGATAGTTGGCTAAGGTTGTTTTGAAATCGTCTAACACAATCATGTCACTGAATTTTCCAATTTCTGCCCGTGGTGCATTAGGTTCATAAAATTTGGTATATTTCGCTTGAATACCTACTCGTGAAGCTGCAGTATCGGCATCTTGTCCTGTTGGTTGGGTTGAAAACCAGTATGTTTGGAACCCTGCAGCATTTGCCAGTGAGATAATATTATTTGAAAAGATTGCCTGATTTTCGTGGGTAAGGTGTAGCATACGTGTTAATGATAGCTGTGTATTGGGTGATGGTGCGATAAAGTTATCTAAGATTAAGCCGTTTACATGTTTGAGATAAGGACTGGTATCAATTGGAAAACCATAGGGCGATAAATAATCAGCACGAACGCTTTCTCCAATAATCAGAACATAATTTTGATAATGAGGATGGACATTTTTAATTTTCCAAACAGTTTCATCGGAAAGAAAATGTTTGGCTTGTGCCATCTCATCCTGATATTGTTTGATGGCTTGGAACGTTTTAATATAGAAATGGATGTTGGATACAAGAGTGTTATTTAAATTAAAAGGTTGGTGTCGTTTAAGTGTGGTAGTAGTAGGTTTATGTAAAACCAATAATATGAAAATACTAAACAAAATCAGCTTGCTGTGATAGTTAAACCAGTATAATTTGCTTGCTTGCTTGCTTGCTTGCTTGCTGCAAATAATACGGTTAAACCGCTTAAGAATACGGTAAGTCCCATTAACCAGCTTTTAAGTGGTAAGGTGCTGATGAATTCCAAACTTTCATTAGAGTTAGTTTCAAAAGCAGAAGCAATAAGCCCGATATTGATATTGCCGTACAGTTGTGCGATAGGAGCAAAACAGGTGCATACAATCAGATTTAATAGAAAAACAATTTGAAATAAAGATTTATTCAATTGAAATAAGGCGTACCAAAAACAGGCCATTGCTAAAAAAGTACCGTCTTCTACAGAATAACCTAAGCTAGGGACGGTACTTAACGAGAAAATAAAAATGGTGATAAATAAGCCATATTGTTTAAGTATAGACATAAGTAATCCTTTATATATAGACGCCGTCTGAAAAACATTTTCAGACGGCATCTTTTCATTCAAGCACATCAATTAAGCCTGTTCGTTCCAGCGCTCAATCGACTCTTTAATCACTTTTTTGGCTTCTTCCACATCGCCCCAAGATTCAACTTTGGTGGTGCCTGCTTTTTTCAGGTCTTTGTAGTGGTTGAAGTGGAATTCGATTTGTTTGATCAATTGTTGCGGCAGGTCGGCCAGTGATTGGTAGGCGTTGCCGTTGTTGCGGTCGTCAGCCGGTACGCAGACGATTTTGTCGTCCACTTCGCCGTCGTCCACGAATTTCATCACGCCGATCACACGGGCTTCTAAGAAGATGCCGGTGGCCAATGGCTGCTCGGTCACCAACAATACGTCGAGTTCGTCGCCGTCTTCATCCAAGGTTTGCGGGATAAAGCCGTAGTTGGTCGGTTTGGCGAAAATTGCAGGCTCTACGCGGTCGAGTTGGAAAGCGGCCAATTTGCGGTTCCATTCGATTTTGTGGTTGCTGCCGCAAGGGATTTCGTTGACTACGTTGATGATGCCGCCGTCTACATCGCCCGGGGTCAGGATTTGGTTAAAATCTGCCATGTGTGTTTCCTTTGAAAATAGGTTGGGTTAAACGGGCAAAGTATAGCAAACAAAAGGCCGTCTGAACATTGGGCAGGGTTGGTGTGGTGGCAAGGGGCTTATTTATGACAATAGATGCGCGTTGAAATATTTTTGTCAAAATATTGTCATAATAACCTGATATTTTAAGGGCTTCTTAATCTAGGAGACGAGAATGTCCGAGCATATTTCATCGCATTTCCATCAGGAATTGGAACAGGTGCGCACCGATGTATTGGCCATGGGCGGTTTGATTGAGCAGCAGCTCGGACAAACTCTGGAAGCCTTCAATGATGCCAACAAGGAAATTTTGGCGCAGGTGGTGCAAAACGACGATAAAATCAATGAGTTGGAAGTATCGATTGATGATGCCTGCCAAACGATTTTGGTGCGCCGCCAGCCGACTGCCAGTGATTTGCGTTTGGTGTTGACTGTGAGCCGCGTGATTGTGGATTTGGAGCGTATGGGCGATGAAATCAAGAAAATCGCTTTGCACGCCAATGGTTTGATTGCGAAGCACCATGTCAGCTACAAGCAGCTTTATGATACGCGCCGTTTGTTGGAAATGACGGTGCCGATGTTGCGCCAATCTTTGGATGCGTTTGCACGTTTGGATGATGAAACCATTCTGAAAATCAATGAATTGGATAAATCTTTAGACATGGCCTACCACAATCAGTCGCGCGCCTTGCTGACGTATATGATGGAAGACCCACACAGTATCGGCATCGGCATGGAAACGATGTTGATGAACAAAGCGGCCGAGCGGATTGGCGATCATGCGAAAAATATTTGCGAACATGTGGTTTATTTGGTGCGCGGTATTGATGTGCGCCATGTGCCGGTGGATGAGATTCACAAGAATTTTTAAGGCCGAGACCTTTGCAAAACCCCAGATTTGAGTGCAGTTCGAGGTTATAGCAGCGCAGAAAGCGCAGACATATCACCTAGATAGGCAAGCTTTTGAGCAGCGCATAACGAAGAAATGTGCTAAAGATGGGGATTGTGCAAAGATCTCAGGCCGTCTGAAGGTTTGGGGAATGAATCTGCTGCGTTTCCCGAAAAAAATGCCGTCTGAAATGTGTTCAGACGGCATTGATTATTTGTTCCCCAGCCTTTTTTGCAAAGCCAAAATCGCCCGTTTATTCGATGGCGAAAACACTTTTTCCGCCGCTTCTTCGGCGCTAAACCAGCCATACGCCACATGTTCCGCCGCTTGCAGTGTGATGGCCGTATCGCGCGGAATTTCAGCGGAGAAGATGTGTTCGCGGTTTTCAAACACGCCTTTGGGGTAGCGGTGGCGCCAGTGGTGGTAGATTTCATAGACCGTGCTTTCATGCCAATCAATCAATTGGCCGTCTGAAAGCGAAATGCCGGTTTCTTCCCATACTTCGCGCTTGGCAGTTGCGGCGATGTTGTCGTCTTCCGGTTCGATGCTGCCGGTGACGGATTGCCAAAAGCCTTGCGGGGCGGTGCGCTCGATTAAAAGAATGTTGCCGTCTTTATCGTGCAGCACCACCAAGGCGGAGACGGGGTATTTCAGCGGTTTGCTCATCGGTCGTCGTGTTCCGCGTCGAAATTTTTGTCGGAACGCGTATCTTTTTTCACTTCCATACCGGCGCGCATCATGGCGACATTATCGGGTGCGCGCTCTTCATTGAGAATGCGGATTTCGCGTTGCGGGAACGGGAACTCAATGTCGCTTTCGTTAAAGCGTTTCCAAATATCCAGCAAAATTGCTGAAAACAGGCCGACAAAGCCGTTCTCCGGGTCTTTTACCCAAAAGCCGACACGCAGATTAACGCCGTTATCGCCGAAGCTGATTAAAAAAGCTTTGGGGGCAGGGTCGGTTTGTATGCGTTCTTGTGCCTTAGCGGCTTCTTCCATAATTTTCATCGCCAAAGTCAAATCGGTGTGGTAAGCGACTTGTACGTCAATGCTCTGCCACAAAGATTTGGCGGTGTAGGATTCGTTGATTACGGTGGAGGTGATGAACGTCTCGTTCGGAATCAAGGCTTCGCCACCTGCGACGCTTTTTAAGACCACAAAGCGCGAAGTGATTTTGGTGACATAGCCGGTGAAATTGTCCACCGTCAAACGGTCGCCCGGGCGGATGGAGCGGTCGCCCAAAATGATAAAGCCAGAGATGTAGTTGCTCGCCACTTTTTGCAGGCCAAAACCAATGCCGACACCCAGCGCACCACCAAATACTGATAACACAGTCAAATCAATGCCCACCAGCGGCAATGCAATCAAAATCGCCAACACAGTTAAAAATGCTTTGACAACTTTCGACATCACGATGCGCAGGTTGAGATCCATGTGCTCGTTTTTCATCAGCCAGCCTTCAATCAGGCGGCCCAGCCACATGGCAAAGGTTAACACCACCGCCACCCACATCAGGCCGGTGAGAATGGTGTACACGCTTAAATCAATCGAGCCTATGCTCAGCTTGGTATCTTTTAAAATACCGAGAATCAAATCATCGATACCCGACACCCAAATCACGAAACACACCCACAATGTGCCGGATAAGAAGCGTTCCAGCCAGTCGGTCACCTTATGGCTTGGTAATGCGGCATGCACCAAAGACAACACCAAGCGAATCAGAATCATCCAGCGTGCGGCCATGATGAGTAAGCGTAGCCATAGCGAGCGCAATTCGAACAAATTCCATGTATAAAGCGCGATAATCGAGCAAATCAGCAGCAAAAAAGGCCACAGCAAGCGGTTGCCAATATGGCGGACACTTGCCCATTTTTTGCCGGGCAACACCGGATATTTGCGAATCAGAAATTCCGACAAATAATAAGTCGCTATCATCAGCGCAACGGTAATGCCGATTTCCAGCCAGCCGATGGGTTCGCTGAAGCTGCGTTCCAGCAGGTGGGAAGTGAATTGGTTACGTGCAAACAGATTGAAGAAAAATTCTTTCAAACCGTTGCCGGTTGATTCCAAAAGATGATTGGCGGCTTCACTTACAGGTTTGGCCGCGTTGGCAGATGAAAAAAGCATAAGCATTCTCGTGAATGAGTCGGAATAGGGTGGCGCTGCAAAGGGTAGATCGCGGCCAGATAATGGATTTTAGCATTTCTTTTGAGAAAGAAAGCAGATATGCGTTAAGTAGGCGATTTATTTGAATGTATTGTGAAATTCAGACGGCCTGTTGGTCTTCTTTAGGCGTGGTGCCAAACATGCGCTTGTATTCGCGGCTGAATTGGTTGGCGCTCTCGTACCCCACCTGATAGGCGATTTGAGTAATGGGCAAATCACGTTTCAAAATCAGGTTTTTGGCATGATTCAGACGAATTGATTTTTGATACTGCAAGGGCGTATAGCCGGTAATCATCTTGAAATGTTGATAAAAAGCCGATTGCCCCATGCCCGATAATTCGGTTAAGTGGGCAACGGCTAATTTTTCCGCCCAATGCACCTGCAGATAATGGCAGGCTTTTTTAATTTTCTGCAATTGGCTGTTTTGATTGCAAAAAGCGAGCAAATGATTTTTCAGACGGCTTTCAAGTAAATAAAACGCCAATTCTTGTTTGTAACATTCGGCTAAGGCATGGCGCGTGGGGGAAGATGCATCCAGCAGTGCAATCAGGCGGCGCAAGCAATCTTGGATGGCCGGCGATATGCTGTCAAATCCTACCCCGAAAACCGGCACATTGTCGAGGTGCGATTCGCCACGGCAATCCGGGAAAGTTGGTATCGAATTTGGTTAAAATTTTCACCATATCCCGATAGGCTTGGCACAGTTTTGTATGGGTATCCAATTTGGTATACCGGTTAAACAAAAGATAATCGGCGGATTTAATATTCACCCTCCCTGTTAAACCAGTTTCCCACAACGCTCCTTTGTCAGCATCCGAAAACCAAATAACATCATCATCTAGGCATGTTGAATTGATTTTGACCGGGATAACTGTCTCACCGTCTTTCGTGTAATAGCCATAACGAAGGGAAACGAACCCTATTTCTTGCGCAATAGACATTTCAATATCTCATTTTATATAGATACAAAAAAGGCTGCAATTTAATGCAGCCTTTCGGGTTAGCTTAATTGGTTGCGTTAGCTGCCGGTTGAGTATTGTACTTCCGAGCATACTCCAAACGTGCTTGCTCACGCGCTTTCGCGCGAATTGCCTCAATTCGTGCTTGACGACCTTCGTCATAAGCCTGATTCAACACTTTTTGACGACCTTCGTCATAAGCTTTTTGAATAGTCGCTTGGTTTTTTGCTGCCAATTTTGCACCATGCGCACATGCATCAGCAAAAACGCCGCAATCATTGCCTGCAAAAGAGGTCGCTGAAACAAACAATGCGACCAGAGGCAACAGAATGTGTTTGGTTTTCATACGACCTCCTTTATTTAAAGGTAAAGTTAAAACATAAATTTCTCTGTACTTTACTTTACCATAAAATCAAGACATGTCAAGACTCACTTGGCTTTGATTGCTCTGATTTTTTTCCAAACTTTGCATTTCAGCGGCAAGTTCCGCTTGCAAAATGCGCTCCTCTTCTTCTTTGTCGATTGAATTTGCACCTACCTATTGCTGCGCAGCGAAGTTTGCGCAGCAATGTCGGCCAGCCATTGCTCATCTAACACCAAACTCACGCCCGTAAATTGCGCGTGGGCATGGGGCAGAAAGCGGGTTGAAATGGGCAGTTGGAACGGAATAAACAGCATATCGCCGCCACGCGCAATGAAAGAGCGGTCACCCAGCCGCATATTTTGTTCGCCCGATAAAATAAATGTTACGGTGGTGTATTCGGAAATTACATCGATTTCGACCGGCGGCTCAGTCGCATGCACCATGATGCCTTCAAAAGGCGTAAGGCTTGTTTGATTAAGGGTTTGAATATGTCGGCTGATGCTTTCAATGGCTGCAGAATCCATAATAAAATCTTTTGATACGACAAAACGATTCTAAACAATTCGTAGGATTAGGCAAGTTTTTTAAAGAATCGGGCAAGTATTGTCCATTAAGATATTTATAATAAAAACAAATTAAGCCCATAAAAAAATCTCATAAATAAAAAGATAGTGCGCTTTACACTTTTCACTCATCAATATGCCGTCTGAACTTTTCAGACGGCATATTGAAATACGCTTTGCAAACAATGAAAGGATCTTGCCATGGAAATCCGCAGCCATATTTACTGCCCGAATTGTCAATTCGCTTACTGCCACCATACTCCCGATGGTTTGCTGCAATGCACGCAATGCGGCCATACTTGGCAAGAAGCGCAGCAAGAATTGGCAAAACACGTTGCCTATCAAAATGGTGAGGTTAAAGAAGTCAACCCTGAAGGCGATTCATAATAAATGCAGCTTTATGCGCTGATGCTAAATTTTTGATCAATCGGAATGGATGGATTTTCGAAACGGCTGTATGTGTGCGATAATGGTTACAAAATGAGTTGATGGCTTCAATAGCGCCATTTTGTCCGTTTTCAGAAAAGAACATCATGCAAAATATCCGTTTCCCCTTAAATTTCCAATTCAAAATTTTCACACCGTCGAACGATTTTTCTGTGTTCGATGCCGATGGCAAGGAAATTGCCTACACGCGGCAGAAGATTTTTAAAATCAAAGAGTCGGTGCAGATTTTTCGCAGCAGCAGCGACAAAACTGAATTGTTCAACATTCAGGCCGACCGTATTATTGATTTTAATGCGGTTTATACCGTGCGCGATTCAAGCGGCAAGCTTATCGGTAAAATCCAGCGCCACGGCATGAAATCGTTGTGGAAAACCAGCTATGTGCTGTTTGACGAGCAGGGGCGCGAAGTATATCAATTGCGTGAAACCAATCCGATGGTGGCGTTGGTCAACGGTTTGATAGGTGAGATTCCGCTGCTTGGTTCGCTGACCGGCTATTTTCTCAACCCGACTTACGCACTCACTGCGCCAGATGGGCAGGAAGTGTATCGCCTGAAAAAAGAGCCATCATTTTTTGAGCGTAAATTCAGCTTGGAGAAACTCGGCCAAACCGATGAGCGCGATGATGTGTTGGTGTTGAATGCGGTGATGATGGTGATGTTGTTGGAGCGTGGTGACGGGTAAATGGTTTAAATGAAAAGGCCCTTACATTCGCCTAACAAGTGCAATTTCCAATAACAGAAAAGGCCAGTATGCGGTAGTATACTGCCTTTCCTGACAAGAAAGATTGCAATATGGCCTACACACAACTGACCTCACACCAAAGATACTACATTTCCAGACATTACCGCAACCTACCCCTAAACCAAATCGCACAGAACATCGGTTGTCATCCCGCCACCGTCAGTCGGGAAATCAGACGGCATTCCGTCAACGGAACCTACTGTTACCGAAAAGCACAACAG
>NZ_PDBT02000064.1:0-14788 GCF_002551535.2 Neisseria sp. N95_16 | reverse complement strand
CCGCCGACCGAGAAAGACATTGGACTATGAGACACCGGGTGATCTGTTTTCAGCAGCCCTTGCCAATGGCATTTGAGCGTTGCACTTGAAATGCGAATGTAAGGCCGTCTGAAAAAATATTTGGAACAAGTAAAATAATCAAAGGCGGGTTTCCCGCCTTTTTTGTATTGTTAACCATCAAAAGACCACACCATGCTCACCATTACCACTTGCCGCTGCTATTCCGAAGCACCGCCGAACTTAATCCCCTTGGCGCAAGCCCTGCAGCAACGCGGCATCGATACCCATTTCGACACTTGGCAAAACGCGCCGCAAACGCCGTTTATCCTGCCCTTGTGCGCATGGGACTATGCCGACCAACCGGCCGCGTTTGCGAAATGGATAGATGATGCAATCGGCAACGGCCAGCATTTTCTCAATCCGCCCGAACTCATGCGCTGGAACATGGACAAGCGCTATCTCACCGATTTGGCCGCGCAGGGCATCAATGTGATTCCGACCGAATTTCTGCCGTGTGACGGGCAGTTTGGCGAAGCGCACAGGCAAGCCTTGCAAGATATTCTGTCCAGCAAACAATGGCCTGAAGCCGTGGTGAAACCCGCCATCGGCCAAAGCGGCAAAGGCGTGTGCAAAATCCGTGCAGGGGAAGCGTTGGGCGAAGCATGGGCAGACAGCGACATTTCAGACGGCCTGATGGTGCAGCCCTATATCCGCGACATCGAACAAGCAGGCGAAACCTCGCTGGTGTGTATCAACGGCCGTTTCAGCCACGCCGTGCGCCGCCAGCCACCGCAGGGTGAATGGCGCGCCAATTCCGCTTACGGCGTGGCCATCTTGCCGGTGAATCCGCCCGATTTTGCCGTCGCCAATGCCGAAGCCGTGTTGCGCACCTTGCCCACAATGCCGCTGTATGCGCGGGTGGACGGCACCCTTATCGGCGATACTTTTCTGCTCAATGAATTGGAATTGATCGAGCCGGCGCTGTATTTACACACTTGCGAGCCGGCGACTGCACGTTTTGCCGAAGCCGTGGCGGCGCGGATTGAAGCCATTCAGCGTGGGATGTGAAGTTGTGGCGGCTGAAAGAGATTTTGACTCAAGCCGAATGTGTAGAAAATAACCGCATTGGATTTGGCAAAGCAATTTTACCTATCCCAGCAACTGATCCCCTCTCCCGTCTGGCGGGAGAGGGCTAGGGAGAGGGTGGCTTGGTGATGAGCAATGATTTTGCTTTAAAGTCCCATAAACAAAAGGCCGTCTGAAAACGCATAACGCTTTCAGACGGCCTTTGTTCTGCACAAAAATTACCCCTGTTTTGCTGCCCATTCTTCAGGGGTTGCGGCTACGGAAATCGACAGGGCGTGCAATTCATTGCTGGCCAATTTTTCTTTCAAACCGTCTTTAATCAAGCGGTGGCGCGCCAAACGGGCTTTGCCTTCGAATGCGGATGACACAATCACAGCAAAGAAATGGTGGCCGTCACCTTCCACTTCAACGTGTTGGCAGGGTGCCACGGCTTCAATCATGGCTTTGACTTGTTCGGGGGTTAACATGGCGTGTTCCTTTGTTCAGATGATGGCTGCACATTATACAGAATAATCTTTTGAAATGAATGATAAAAGGCTGTCTGAATATTCAATGTGCCATTCAGACGGCCTGTTATCAACCACGCGCCCACACGTTTTCCACCATTTTATCCACAGGCTCGCGGCAGTCATCGGCCAGCCAATCGGCCACTGCGGCGGCGGTGTCGGGAAAGTGCATCGGTGCGGGGTTGGGGCGTTGCAGCCATTGGTGCAAGGTGTCGGCATCGAAGTGATGCATCACATCGGCAGCGGCCATGGTTTGCAATATTTTGGCGTTAGATACTTGTTCTACTTGATTATCCAGCGGCCGCACCAGTAATTTTTTGCCCAGCGCCATCACTTCGCTGCACAAGCCGAAGCCGGCATTGCAAATCACGCCGCTGCATTCGGCGGTGTCGCGCGGAAAAGCGGTGCGTGAGAAAGGATGCACTTCAATCAGGCCGTCTGAAATCATGTTATCCACAGCCGCGTAAATCCGAAAACGCTGCTGCGGTGCGCTACGCAGCCATGCTTGCACTTGCGCCAAATCTTCAAACGGCAGATACACCAGCACAAAGCCTTTATCGTCAATCGGATGCGGATTGGCCTGAATCAGCGGCGGCAGAATCGGTTGGCCGAATGATTGCCAATGTACGCCCAAATAATCGTCGGCAGGGGCAAAGGCGTTCAAACCGTAGGGCAGCAGCGGTGGTGGTGGCACATCGGCCAGCGGATACAAGAGCGCATATTGGTGCGCCAAACCGACCGGGCGCACACCCTGCCGCCGCGCCGCCCATGCGCTCACGGGTTCGAAATCGGTCAGCACCAAATTGTAAGCGCGCGTGTCCAAGGCCAACACATCCTGCACAAAGCGGTAAGGGCGGGCATCGGCCAAGGTGTCGAAATAGCGCACGCGGCCTTCCTGCATGCGGTAGGTGAAGCCGCGAAAGGTGCGGTAATCGCCGAAGCATTCCATATCAAAATAGGCGTTTTTATCGCGACCGCTGAACACAAAATCCACTTCAATCCCCCGCGCCTGCAACGCGGGCAGCATGGCGCGGGCGCGGGTAATGTGGCCGTTGCCGGTGGCTTGTACGCCATACAAAATCTTCATTTTTTCAACCCATCACATAAAGCGCCGTCTCGCCGCATAATACGCCCAAGGCAGCACCGGCGGCAATGTCGGAAGGATAATGCACGCCCAGCATAATGCGCGATAAACCGATGAATACTGCCAGCACATAAGCCACCGGCGCAAACATCGGGAAAAAGGCCGCAATCAGTGTGGCGAACACAAATGCAGCGGCGGTGTGCCCCGATGGGAAACTGAATTTGTCCGAAGGCGTAATCAGCGCATTCAAATCGCGCACGCCTTTTTTCGGCCGGTCGCGGCGGATGCTGTTTTTCAGCACCCAATACAACGGCAATTCCAAGGCATAAGCGGCCAAACCGGCGTAAAAAAAGGCAGCTCCTGCTGCGCCGCCCCAAAGCCAAACCATCAAACCGACCGCCGCATACAAAGGCCCGTCGCCCAAACGCGAGATTTGGCGGCTGATGAACCCGATGGTGCGGATGTGACTGTGGCGGTTGAGCCAAAACAATAATTCGGTGTCGATTCCGTGGATTTTCAATAAGGCAGACGGCGTTTTCATGGGGCACTCCTTTTTTGGTTTCTCATTGATTTATGGCCTTATTATGGGCAAAAGATTGTGTCAGCAGCATGACAAGGCTGAAAAGTGATGATGCAGCGTGGGCAAAGCGAGACAGGCCGTCTGAAAGGTAGATGATTCTTTCAGACGGCGAGACCTTTGCACAATCTCAAGAACCACCAATAAAAACCCTAAAGGCCGTCATTCCCGCGTAGGCGGGAATCCATCGTAGCCTCTAAGAAACCTATTTTATTCAAAAGCTTGTTATTCTTAAAAATGGATTCCCGCCTACGCGGGAATGATGGCGGTTTTGTGTGTGCAAGCTTTTGAAGGAGTTTTACAAAGGTCTCGGCCTGAGATAACTTAAAAATCATCTCATCAGATGAAATTTCGCTCAAAAACGATTACAATGAGTTTCTTAATAAATAAAAATCACAATCAAATTTATTTAACCCTGTTTTCGGAGCCGATTTATGATTATTTCATCCGCAAGTGATTACCGCGAAGGCGCGCGCCGCCGTCTGCCGCCATTTTTGTTCCACTACATCGATGGCGGTGCCTATGCCGAACGCACGCTGGAGCGCAATGTGTCCGACTTGGCCGACATCGCCCTGCGCCAACGCGTGTTGCGCGATATGTCCGAGCTGGATTTGGGCATCGAATTATTCGGTGAAAAACTGACCATGCCCGTCGCCCTGTCGCCCGTCGGCCTAACCGGCATGTACGCCCGCCGCGGCGAAGTGCAGGCTGCGCGTGCCGCCGATAAAAAAGGCATTCCGTTTACCTTATCGACCGTATCCGTGTGTCCGATTGAGGAAGTGGTGCCGCAGATTCAGCGGCCGATGTGGTTTCAGCTTTATGTGTTAAAAGACCGCGGTTTTATGACCAACGCCTTGGAGCGTGCCAAAGCCGCCGGCTGCTCGACGCTGGTGTTTACCGTCGATATGCCGACCCCCGGCGCACGCTACCGCGATGCCCATTCCGGCATGAGCGGTCCCAACGCCGCCATGCGCCGCTACCTGCAAGCCGTGTTGCATCCGCAATGGGCATACGATGTCGGCATCCACGGCAAACCACACGATTTGGGCAATATTTCCAAATACATGGGCAAAGCCGTTGGCTTGGAAGACTACATGGGTTATCTCGGCGCCAACTTCGATCCGTCGATTTCGTGGAAAGATTTGCAATGGATTCGCGATTTCTGGGAAGGCCCGATGATCATCAAGGGCATTCTCGACCCCGATGATGCACGAGATGCGGTGAAATTCGGTGCCGACGGCATTGTCGTGTCCAACCACGGCGGCCGCCAGCTCGATGGTGTGTTGTCGTCCGCCCGCGCCATGCCCGCCATTGCCGATGCCGTGAAAGGCGACATCAAAATCTTAGCCGACTCGGGCATCCGCAACGGCCTCGACGTGGTGCGCATGATTGCCCTTGGCGCTGACTGCACCATGATCGGCCGCGCCTTTATCTACGCACTGGCCACTGATGGAGAAGCCGGTGTCGCCAACCTGCTGAATCTGTTTGAAAAAGAAATGCGCGTTGCCATGACCTTAACCAGCTGCCGCAACATCAGCGAAATCACCGCCGATTGCTTGGTGCAGGCGGAAAATGTGCTGAAAAACCCGAATGCTTTGCGTGAAGTGTTGGGTGGTGAGTAATTGAATTAGTAGTTTGAGAAGAAGGAAAAGGCCGTCTGAAAGTTTGTCTTTCAGACGGCCTTGTGTTGTCTGCAGGGTATGCCGGTTAATCGTTTATATGGCATTAACGATTTGAGTCAAATCAAAAAATTTTATTTTTTACAACTTATAGGCTTGCCAAAACATTCAGTTGCGATTAATTTATCAATTAAGATATAATAATAAAAACATATATAAAATAGATAATGTAATTTGGATTCACGCTTCTTCCTGACAATCCAACCAGCGAAGGATCGGTTATGAACAAACTGACCAAATTAGTAGGGTTTGCTCTTGCTGCGCTTGGTGTGGCGTATGGCGGCAGTTTTGCATTGAATGCGTACCGTACCGAAAGCGTGCAGCACCAGATTGATTTCAGCGATACGCAAATCCGCCGCGGTGAATATGTGGCGCGGCTGGCGGATTGCTATGCCTGCCACACCGCACCACAAGGGCAACCGTTTGCAGGCGGTTTGGCCATGCAGACACCGATTGGCGCGATTTACAGCACCAACATCACCCCCGACCCTGAAACGGGTATCGGTTCTTACAGTTATGCCGATTTTAAGGCGGCCGTGCAACACGGTATCGCGCCTAACAGCAAACCGCTTTATCCAGCCATGCCTTATACGTCTTATGCGGTGATGTCGGATGAAGAGATTCAAGCCATGTATGCCTATTTTATGAAAGGCGTTTCCCCGGTCAAACAAGCCAATGCTGACAGCACGATTGCGCCGGTGTTGAATTGGCGCTGGCCGCTGGCTTATTGGCAGGCGGTGTTTGCGCCCAAGCGTGAATTTGTCAGCCTGCCCGAAAGCAATGCCCGTGTGAACCGCGGTAAATATCTGGTGGAAGGCGCAGGGCATTGCGGTGCCTGCCATACACCGCGTGGTGTAGCGTATCAGGAAAAAGCCTTGAGCGAAGACGGCACGCATTTCTTAAGCGGCGCGGTGATTGACGGCTGGCGCGCAAAAAGCTTGCGCGGCGATGCCCGTGGTTTGGCTTCGTGGAGCACGGAAGAGTTGGCCGAATTCTTCAAAAGCGGCCGCACCGACCGCAGCGCGGCTTTTGGCGCGATGGCCGAAGTGGTGGAACACAGCACCCAATATTGGAACGATGAAGACATCGCATCGATGGCGGAATATTTGAAAACGCTGCCTGCCGCCGCCAATCAGGAAACCAAGCTGGCCGACAAACCGGATACCACGACTGATATGCTGCGCAGCGGGCAATACGCCAACCGCGGTGCCTTATTGTATGCGGAACACTGCATGGCCTGTCATCGCGCCGACGGCAACGGCGTAGCCAGAATTTTCCCGGCACTCAACCGCAACAGCGCCGTGTATTCGCAACAAGCGCAGTCGGTGATTCAGGTGACGCTGGAAGGCGGCCGTTCGCCGCATACCCGACATGATGTCATGACCTTCAGTATGCCGGCCTTTAAGCATTTGAGTGATGATGATGTAGCGGATTTGGTGAATTTCGTGCGCAACGGTTGGCACAACCAAGCACCGGAAATCAGCCGCAAAGAAGTGGCGGAAATCCGCCGGTTCGTCAACAGCAAGGCACCGAATATCGTGCCGGCCCATCACCAACAAGGAGCGCATCATGAATAAATCTATCCTTTGGGCTGCCGTATTGTCGGGATTGGTTTTGTCTGCATGCGGCCAACCCGCTGCCGAAACCGCGCACAACGGCGCCACTACCCAAGCGCAAACCTATCCGATTGTGACCGGTAAAGGTGCGGATAAAAAAGTAGTGGGCGAATACACCGTGCCTTCTGATGACGATATCGACAAACAACCCAATGCCGCGCAAATCCGCTATGGTCAGCGTTTAATGAATGAGACCAAGCGCCTGTTGCCGCAGCATGTGGGCAGCCATATGAACTGCAGCAGCTGCCATATCGCACAAGGAAAAGTGCCGGGCGGCAATCCGTATATCAATACCTACAATTCTTATCCGCGCGTGATGCCGCGCCCGGGTAAAGAAATCGATTTGGTCGGGCGGATTAATGGTTGTTTCCAACGCTCGATGAATGGCAAACCGCTGCCTAAAGACGGCGAAGAAATGCAGGCCATGATTGCCTATATCAAATGGATGGGGCAAGGCGTGCCGAAAGGGCAGCGTGTGGATATTCAAAACGCGGTCGATATCGACACCAATCTGGTGCCGGATCCTGTGCGCGGCAAAACGCTTTACGCCCAACATTGCGCCGCCTGCCACGGCAGCAACGGCGAAGGTAAAAAAGACGGTTTGGGGCAATATGCGTTTCCGCCGCTGTGGGGCGACGAATCGTTCAATATCGGCGCAGGCATGGCGCGAACCTATAAAGCCGCCGCGTTTATCAAAGCCGCTATGCCGATGGGTGTGCAAACACATGGCATGTGGGGCGAGGGCGGTGTATTGAGTGACCAAGATGCGGTGGACATTGCCGAATATTTTACCCATCAGCCGCGTCCTGATTTTGCCGGCAAGGTGAATGATTGGCCGAATGGCGGTAAGCCGAAAGATGCACGTTATTGATGATTAGGCCGAGACCTTTGCAAAACCCTAGATTTGAGTGCAGTTCAAAGTTATAGCAGCGCAGAAAGCGCAGACATATCACTTAGATAGGCAAGCTTTCGAGCAGCGCATAACGAAGAAATGTGCCAAAGATGGGGATTTTGCAAAGGTCTTAGGCCGTCTGAAAGATAATTTTTCAGACGGCCTTTTACTATTTATTGTTTCCCCGACACTTTCACCCACAAGGCCGTCTGAATGAAATAAGCTGCCGAGAACACGGCCAGAAGCCATTGGAAGGCGGTGGTGTATTGTTGCGGTGATGACGGCAGATAGAGCATGCCGCAGCTGGCCATCATCATCAGCAGGCTGGCGGCGGCACCGTAAAGCAGTGGGTGGCGGCGTTGGGATGCTGTGGTTTTTGCCGGTTGCGCGCGGGTGGTTAACCGCACATCATCACTGCCGTAGGCATCGTGATACAGGCGTTCAGACGGCCTGTTGCTTTGCGGTGCCTGTTGGTAGGTCAAAAAGGTGTACAGCAGCAAACACGCCGCCCATAAGGGGATGAACACGGTAAACAAGTGCATACCGGCAGCCAGCAACACCGCGGCCAAGGCCATGCCGCACACCCACACCGACCAGGCGGCGCGGTTGTTTTGGTCGCGGCGGCCGTGGCGCCAAAACGGGGCGATACCGAGCTTGGGCAGGATAAAATGTTCGGCGGCGATAACCGCGCCCACGGGCGCGGTGAGAATATTGAAATAGGCCATCAAATCCAGCCATTTCAGGAAAATCAGCGGCAAACAGGCAATCAGCGTGGTGACGGCGCCGACCACGGCAGTGGTTTTCGCCAGCGACCAACGCGGCAAAAAGGCGTGAAAGGCCAAGCCTGCGCGGTACAGGCTGGGTGCGGCGGTGGTAAACGAAGCCACTACCACGGCTGCGGTGCCCGCTATGCCCAGCACCGGCACGACCACGCCGCCGATGTCGAGCTTGCCGATGTCGGTTTGCAGCAAAGCCGCGCTGGCCGCACCGAGCATACCGGCAGTCAGCCACGCGACAAAATGGCCGCCGTATGCGGCAAAGGCGGAAAATGCGCCGTAGCCCGGTTTGCGCGCGAAACGCAGCGTGCTCAAATCGCCCATGCCCAAATGCAGCGGCAGGTTCAGCCCCCATGCGAAAGCGGCAATCTGCCAAATGGTCAACGACGGGCTGCCGTCGGGCGTGTTGCCTGTCCACACATAGCGTTGCAGCGTTTCATAACCGTCCAACCCCTGCGCGCTGCCGATGGCCGTCAGATAAGGCCAAGCCGCCAATCCGCACACGGCAAAAACGGCAAACAGCCACGGCGCGCAGATTTTGGCAAACTTGGTCACGCGTGCAAAACCGCGCAACGCAATCCACACCGTCGCCAAACCAATCAGCAATACCGCCGCGACAAATACGCCGCTGGTCGGATACCACAGCACCTGCGGCGGCGCATCGGTTAAGCCGCGGATAGCAGCGGCGGAAATCGTCATCATGCCGCCGGCAATCACGGCGAAAATCAAGCCGCTCATCAAATTGTAGAAAAACACCAAGCGACGGCCGGCCACGCGTTCCAAGTATTGATACAGCGTCAGCCGCGAACGCACCGCCACCGGCGCGCATACCAATGCCCAGCTCAACACCGCCGCCAAATTGCCGATCAGCAGCCCTAATACAACTGTCGCCGGTGATGCACCCCAAGCGGCAAACGCCGCGCCGACGACAAATTCGCCGCCTGCGATGTGTTCGCTGCTGTAGGCGGCGGCAAAATGGCTGCGCCCGAGCAAGCGGTCGACAGGCACGCGGGTATGGGAAAATTCGCCGTCGTGTTCGGCAGCATGGGTGTGAGTAGATTGATTTTTTATCATGTTTGCGGTGTGTGTTCAGACATTAAATTATGGTGATGATTATAAGCTACAGGCCGTCTGAAAACTGTTTTTCAGACGGCCTGTTATATTACCTTAAATCAAATCTTTCAAGCGGTAAAGCGCATCCAAGGCTTCGCGCGGCGATAGGTTGTCAGGGTTGATTTCGGCCAAAGCGGCCAGCAATTCGCTCGGGTTTTCAGACGGCCTTTCAGTAAGGAACGCCTCAGTTTCAACATCATCCGCTTCAGACGGCATGGCTTGGAAAATATCCATTTGCGGTTGCTGGGCAGCGGCTTGTGTTTCCAAATCGGACAAATGTTTTTGCGCGGCTTTGAGGGCTCGGGTGGGCAGGCCGGCGAGTTTGGCCACGGCGATACCGTAGCTTTTACTGGCGGGGCCGGGCTGGATTTCGTGTAAAAACACAATGTCCTGCCCCTGCTCCAACGCAGAAAGGTGCATATTCACCGCGCTGGCATGGACTTCGGGCAGGCGGGTGAGTTCGAAATAATGGGTGGCAAACAGGCTGAACGATTTGTTTTTCTGCAGCAAATGTTCGGCGATGGCTTGCGCAAGGGCGAGGCCGTCGAAGGTGGAGGTGCCGCGGCCGACTTCGTCCATCAACACCAATGATTGCTCGGTGGCGTGGTGCAGGATGTAGGCGGTTTCGCTCATTTCCACCATAAAGGTCGAGCGGTTGGAAGCCAGATCGTCGCTGGCGCCGATGCGCGTGAAAATGCGGTCGATGGGGCCTATTTTGGCCGCTTCAGCCGGCACGAAGCAGCCGGTGTGGGCGAGCAGGGTAATCAGCGCGACTTGGCGCATATAGGTCGATTTACCGCCCATATTCGGGCCGGTGAGCAGCATCAGGCGGTGTTTGTGGTCGAAACGGGTGTGGTTGGGTGTGAAGTGGCGCACCTGCTCTTCCACTACAGGGTGGCGGCCGCCGTCGATTTCCAACACCGGATAATCGGCAAATTCGGGGCAGACAAAGCGGCGTGTGTGTGCGAGTGCGGCAAAGGTGGCCAACACATCGAGCGCGGCAGCGGCTTTGGCGGCTTTTTGCAGCTGCGACAAGGCTGTCTGAATCTCTTTGAGCAGGGTTTCAAAGAGCTGTTTTTCCAAAGCCAGCGCTTGCTCTTGCGCGGTCAAGACTTTGTCTTCAAACGCTTTCAATTCCGGCGTGATGAAACGCTCGGCATTTTTCAGCGTTTGGCGGCGTTGGTAGTCGGCAGGTGCCTGCTCGGCCTGCACTTTGGATAATTCGATGTAAAAGCCGTGTACGCGGTTGAACTCGACTTTTAAGGTCGACAAACCCGTGCGTTCGCGTTCGCGCGTTTCTAAGGCCAGCAAAAATTCGTCGCCGTGGTTTTGAATGTGGCGCAATTCGTCCAGTTCGGCATGAAAACCGTGGTTCATCACGCCGCCGTCGCGCAGCCAGACCGCAGGTTCGGGCAAAATCGCCGCCTGTAATTGCTCGGCTATGGGCAGGGTGGCGGGGAACACGTTTTGCAGCGTTTCCAACAGGCTGCTGCCTTCGGTGGTCAATTCCAGTTTGGTCAATTCAAACAAGCTGTCGCGCAGCGCGGCCAAATCGCGCGGGCGGGCATTGCCCACCGCCACGCGCGCGGCGATGCGTTCGATGTCGGCAATGTTTTTCAGACGGCCTTGAATAGGGGCAAACTGCTCGGCCAAGGCAGACACAGCCTGTTGACGCGCGCGGATGTGGTCGCGGTTGCGCAAAGGGTGGTGCAGCCACATCGCCAATAAACGGCTGCCCATGTGGGTGGCGCAGCGGTCGAGCGTCGACATCAAGGTCGGCGCTTTTTTGCCGTTTAAGGTTTGGGTGATTTCCAGATTGCGGCGGGTGGCCGCGTCCATGCCGATAAACTGGCTGTCGGTTTCTAGGGATAAGCCGTCAAGGTGTTGCGGCATCAGGTTTTGCGTGAGGCGGATATAGTTGATGAGCGCACCGGCCGCCCCAATCGCCGCGGCGTGTTCGTCGGTTTCCAAGCCGAAACCGCGCAAATCTTGGCTGCCGAAATAATCGGTCAACAGCTTCACCGCCGTGTCGGGCGCAAACTGCCACGCATTCAGGCGCGTGAGGTTGGCGTTTTCCAAAGGCGGCAGGTTTTGACCGTCGGCCAGCAGAATTTCCGCCGCCTGCAAGCGCGCCAATTCGTCGGCCAACTGCGCCGCATCGACTTGCTTCACTTTAAATTCGCCGCTTTGCAACGATGCCCACGCCAAGCCGATGTGTTTTTTGCTGTGGTTGACCGCCACAATGCGGTTGGTTTCTTTGTCTTCCAAAAAGGCCGAATCGGTGAGCGTGCCGGGGGTGACAATGCGTACCACTTTGCGTTCCACCGGCCCTTTTGTTGCCCCCACTTCGCCGACCTGCTCGCAAATCGCCACGCTTTTGCCCATTTTCACCAAACGCGCCAAATATTGCTCGGCAGCATGAAACGGCACACCGGCCATTTTAATCGGCTCACCTTCCATCTGCCCACGCGTGGTGAGCGTGATGTCTAACAGCTTGGCCGCTTCCACCGCATCATCGAAAAACAGCTCGTAAAAATCGCCCATGCGGTAGAAAACCAATTTGTCGGCATGTTGCGATTTGATGCCGAGATATTGCTGCATCATCGGCGAAACGGTGGGTTTGCTCATGGAAAAAGCCTTGTGAAATGTGGGTTAAGGGAATGGCGTATTGTAACAAAAAACAGGGTTTTTACGGGAAAAAGGCCGTCTGAAAAGCAACAGATGCTTTTCAGACGGCCTTTCGATTCAAACGATTAAAACTTAACCGCGCACGCGTTCGATTTTTGCGCCCACGCCGCCGAGTTTTTTCTCGATGTGTTCATAACCACGGTCGAGATGGTAGATGCGGTCCACGATGGTTTCGCCGCTGGCAATCAAACCGGCCATCACCAAGCTGGCGGAAGCGCGCAGGTCGGTGGCCATTACCGTCGCGCCGGAGAGGGATTCCACGCCGGTTACGAAAGCGGTGTTGCCTTCGGTGGTGATGTTCGCGCCCATGCGGTTGAGTTCAGGAACGTGCATAAAGCGGTTTTCAAAAATGGTTTCGACCACGCGGCAGCTGCCTTCGGCCACTGCGTTCATGGCCATAAATTGCGCCTGCATGTCGGTCGGGAAGCCCGGATGCACGACGGTGCGGATATCGACAGCTTTCGGGCGCTGCTGCATGTCGATGCTGATCCAGTCGTCGCCCGCTTCGATGACGGCACCGGCTTCAACCAGTTTGTCCAACACTACTTCCATGGTTTTCGGTGCGGCGTTGCGCAGAGTCACTTTGCCGCCGGTCATCGCCACGGCACACAAGAATGTGCCGGCTTCGATGCGGTCGGGTACGACACTGTGTTCGCAGCCGTGCAATTCTTTCACGCCTTCGATGGTCATGGTGGCGGTGCCGATGCCGCTGATTTTCGCACCCATTTTCACCAAACATTCAGCTAAGTCCACGACTTCCGGCTCGATGGCGCAGTTTTCCAATACGGTGGTGCCTTCGGCCAAAGTGGCGGCCATCAATAAATTTTCCGTGCCGCCGACGGTAACCACGTCCATTAACACGCGCGCGCCTTTCAGACGGCCTTTGGCTTTGACGTAACCATGCTCGATGACGATTTCCGCACCCATGGTTTCCAAGCCTTTCAAGTGTTGGTCAACCGGACGCGAACCGATGGCGCAGCCGCCCGGCAGGCTCACTTGTGCTTCGCCGAAACGCGCTAAAGTCGGGCCCAATACCAAAATCGATGCGCGCATGGTGCTGACCAATTCATATGGCGCGCAGGTATTGTTGACCGTGCCGCCGTTGATTTCGAATTCGTGCACATTGTCGGTCAACACGCGCGCGCCCATGCCTTGTAAGAGTTTTTGCGTGGTTTTCACATCGGCCAGCATCGGCACGTTTTTCAGGCGCAGCGTGCCTGAAGTCAGCAAACCGGCACACATCAGCGGCAGCGCGGCATTTTTCGCGCCGGATACAATGATTTCGCCGTTTAACGGGCCGTTGGCAGAGATTTTGAGTTTGTCCATAAGTATTCGCTTTATCAGTCGCCGAAACACAGTGTTTGAGCGTAAAAAAATGAGGTTTAACTTGGAATTATAAGGATTTTTACCGCTCTTGTGGGTATGACAGTAAAAATTTTCTCCAAACGTAATAAAGGCCGTCTGAACGGTTTAGGCACAATCATTAATATTGCAGCAAAAAAGTTCAGACGGCTTAATTTTATTTTTGTGAAATTATTTCAAGTAGCCAAATCAAAAATCCGGTCGGCCGATTCTACGGTTTCTTTTCTATGCGCCGCCATGATTTTGGTAAACGGTAGGTTTTTCAAATGCTCGTTCACGGCTTTTTCATTGGCAATATCCAAATGGCTGGTGGCTTCGTCGAGAAACAGAATCTTCGGGTTTTGATACAGTGCGCGCGCCAATACGATGCGTTGTTTCTGGCCGCCCGAAAGTGCGCTGCCCATGTCGCCGATTAGGGTTTCATAGCCCATCGGCATGGCCATAATTTCTTCATGGATCATCGCCATTTGCGCGCATTGTTCGATTTTGTCACGATTGGGCGTTTCATCGAAAAAGCCGATGTTGTCTGCAATCGAACCGGCAAACAGAACATCGTTTTGCCGCACCACCGCACCCAAACTGCGGATAAAGCGCGGCGGCAGGCGGTAAATATCGTGGCCGTTGACCAGTACCTTACCCGATTCGGGCTTGAGGTTGCCGCACAAAATATCCAAAAGCGTCGATTTGCCGCAACCCGAACGTCCGGTCAGTGCCAGTGATTCCCCTGATTTGACGGTTAAGTTCACATCTTTCAATACATAAGGTTCATTTTCGGCGTAGCGGAACGATACATTTTCCAGACGGATTTCGATACCGCCTTCCAGATTGGGAATGCCGGTGTCGGGTGTGCGCTCGCTTTCTGTTTCCGTCAGTACAATGTCGGCCAAACGTTCACCGTGCAGCGACAGCATTTTTACCTCCACAAAATGATTAATCAGCGAGCCGATGCGGCTTTCAAATTGGCTTTTGTAAGCCAAAAAAGCCATAAACACGCCCACGGTAAACACACCGTCGAGAATATCAAGCGCGCCCCAATACACAATCAGGATATTGGCTATACCGAATAAAAGGGTATTGGCAAAGCCGAATCAAATGCCCAGCTTTTGCGCCGTCAGCCCCGTATTGACCGTATCTACAAACAAACCCATCTTACATTCGCCTAACAAGTGCAATTTCCAATAACAGAAAAGGCCAGTATGCGGTAGTATACTGCCTTTCCTGACAAGAAAGATTGCAATATGGCCTACACACAACTGACCTCACACCAAAGATACTACATTTCCAGACATTACCGCAACCTACCCCTAAACCAAATCGCACAGAACATCGGTTGTCATCCCGCCACCGTCAGTCGGGAAATCAGACGGCATTCCGTCAACGGAACCTACTGTTACCGAAAAGCACAACAG
>NZ_PDBT02000063.1:0-14905 GCF_002551535.2 Neisseria sp. N95_16 | reverse complement strand
AACTTCAGCCACAACGCTCACTTCGCCTTCCGGCAATTCGTTCGGTACATCCACTTCGTATGTGCCGTCTGCTTTCACAGTGGTGGTCACCACTTGGGTTTCACCATTGGCATCAGTCACCGTCAGGGTCACGATTGAACCTTCCGGTGCGTCAGTCGTACCGGTAATGGTCGGTGTGGTGTCGTTACCGGTTTCTGGTACGTCTACGGTGATCACCGGTGCAGTCGTATCGATGACGTTACCTTTCCCACCGTTGTCGTCACGGGCTTCGGCTTCGTTACCGGCTTTGTCGGTCACTTTGGCATCAACGGTGTAGTTACCGTCCGGCAATTCGTTCGGTACTTCAACTTCGTACGTGCCGTCTGCTTTCACAGTCGTGGTCACCACTTGGGTCTCGCCGTTCGCGTCGGTAATGGTCAATGTCACCACTTGGCCTTCTTCTACGTCGGTAGTGGTACCGGTAATCAAAGGTGTGTTGTCATTAGTCAAATCTGGCGCGTCAACCGTAATCACCGCAGTTGTGTCAATTTCGCCTTCATCTGTTGCAGTAGCCGTTTTGCCAGCAGGATTAGATACCGTTGCTTCAACAGTGTATTTACCATCAGGCAACTCATCAGGCACCTGGATAAAATATTCGCCTTCTTCATTTACCGGCACAGTCAAGGTATGCGTCACACCTTCAGAATCCGTAATCGTCAAAGTAACGATTTGACCAATCGCATCAGAAGTACCAGTAATTTCAGGTGTATTGTCGGTTGAAACCTCATCCGGCGCATCTACAGTCAGCGATACAACTGCATCGATTACGCTTGAGTCGCTTGCTTTGGCAACATTGCCAGCTTTATCCGCTACAACAGCGTCAACACGATATGGACCATCAGGCAATTCATTCGGCACTTCAACTGAATAAGTGCTGTCTTCTTGCACAGTAGTGGTCACAATTTGAGTATCACCATTAGAATCGGTAATGGTCAAAGTCACTACTTGACCCGGCTCTACATCATCAACGGTGCCAGTAATGGTAGGCTTGGCATTAGAAGGATCATTAGGCGCATCAACGGTAATAAACGCTTTATTGTCTTTATCATCGTCATCATTTTTCGCGAGTGCCGCAGCTGCTGCACCCAGTGGCAACAATGCCAACAACCACAAAGGATTTGGCGCCCACAAGCTGTTAATGATTTCACCGCCCAAAGCTTGGCCTGCCTCAACTTCTTCAGCCAACATCGTCACGGCATCAGCAGGTTCAGCACTTTCTGGAACGTATGGATACATACCGCCGTTTTCGTGTTGACCGATTAATAGGCTGCTCTTAGAAGCATCGGTTTCGCTTGAGTAGTAACCTTCAATAATCAGGTCAGGATTGCTGATATCAGAACCTTCAAAAGCCACTTCCAAGTTATCACCGACACGCTTGGTCATGATATTTTCAGGACCAAATTGAGTCGCCTCATCGATAAACTGGTAGTTCACCTTGGCTTGAGCAGGAATGCGCAATACTTCACCAGAGGCCGTCTGAAATTGAACGGTTTCGACGGTTTCTTTAGCGTTATTGATTTTTAACGTAATGTTTTTAGACATTTTAAGTACCTTTTATAGTTAATTATTTCTCACCGTGTAGAATGATTTCTACACGACGGTTAGGTTGGTCACATTCCTTACGAGCCTTGGCGTTTGTAGGGAAACGTTTGCGGCAGTCGTTGATCAGCAATTCTTGAGTGCCACGGCCTTGAGCAGAAATCAGGTTAGTATCCAAACCGCTTTCACCCAACGCACGTTTTACAGTCTCAGCACGACGAACAGACAAGCCTTGGTTATAAGCTGGTTTACCTTCTGGATCGGTATGACCAATAACTTCAATGCTGTTTACTTTGGCTTTGTTTTCACGAATATCTGCAGATACGGCAGCGATTTCTTGTTTACCTTTTTCCAACATGTCTTTATAGTCGGAACGGTCAAATTTAAATAATGCAGAAGCTTCCAAATTGTATTTCTTCAACACTTGCGCACATTTAGCAGGACTGACCACACGGGATAATGTGTGATTTTGACGTTTTACACCTTTCATTTCTGCTTCAGCTTGCTCAGGTGTCACGCTTTGTAGAACAGGTTGACCGCGGCCATTATCGACAACTTTAAAGAAAGAAACTGTGGATTCAGGCAGATTGTAGTAATCACCTGAATTGGCTTTTTTATAGTATGCTGCGTCTTGGCGAGTAAAGTCCGCAAAGAATTTTTGGTTTTGTGCACAAATCAATTCTTGACGGTAAGCATTAGGCTGCAAAGATCCTGAATATTCACCATTTACGTAAATATTCACAGTAGATCCTTCCAATGCATTGGCTTGTCGGTAGAACACCACTGAAGAGCGACCTTCCGGCACATCGGTACTGTAAACGGTTTCAGTTGTGTCAACCCACGTTTCTTTTTGTTGATGCGCACAACCAACCAACATGGTTACTGGCAACAACCCCCATAACAAGCTACGAAACTTTAGCATTTTAAGCTCCTATTTATTTGATTATAATGGTTTAAATTTTTCAAAACGCGAATCTACTAACCCATAAAAGCGCGCAAAATTATTATTTATTAGTCATAACAAACATCTACTACTTGCCTGATATTAACCCTCAAACCATATGATATACGCTTCAAGTGAGTAATATTTCTATTGAATATTAACGGTAAATTAATCAGACGACAGGTATTAAATACCAACTTGGCATTATCATTTTGACAACATTATTTAACACTTCGACTAATTTGATAAATACTTGTTTTATATAAATTTATTAAAATCCTAAATAATCTATAAGCGTAACCATTCTGTTCTAATTATTTAATTTGCAGCGTTTAAACAACACCATTTCAATTAAATATAAAATCTGGCAAAACTCTACTTTTAGAGCATTTAATTTCTCAAAACCCGCAAAAATTTAGTTGATTTCCGTTAAAATACCGCCTTTGTTTTCACCCATTTTCTAAGAAAATCATGCGCCTGACCCATATCAAACTCTCCGGCTTCAAATCCTTTACCGACCCGACCACCATTCATCTACCGGGCCAACTGGTTGCTGTAATTGGCCCCAACGGCTGCGGCAAATCGAATGTGATTGATGCCGTGCGCTGGGTGTTGGGTGAGGCTTCCGCCAAACAATTGCGCGGCGAAAGCATGCAGGACGTGATTTTTAACGGTGCAGCTACCCGACGTCCTGCACCTCGCGCTTCGGTAGAATTGGTGTTTGACAACAGTGACCACACCCTGCAAGGCGCGTGGGGGCAGTATGCTGAAGTCAGCATCAAGCGCCAGCTTACCCGTCAAGGCGATTCCACTTACTACATCAATAACCAAGTGGTGCGCCGCCGCGACATTACCGATTTATTTTTGGGCACCGGCGTGGGCGCGCGCGGATATGCTGTGATTGAACAAGGCATGATTTCACGCATCATCGAAGCGCGACCGGAAGAATTGCGTGCTTATATAGAAGAAGCGGCGGGCGTATCCAAATATAAAGAGCGTCGCAAAGAAACCGAAGGCCGTCTGAAAGACACGCGCGAACATTTGCAGCGCTTGAGCGACTTACAAAACGAATTGGCGCGTCAGGTTGAAAAGCTGGAAAAACAGGCCGAGACCGCCGAGTGCTACAAAGCCCTCACTGCCCAACTCAACCAGCAGCAGGATTTGCTCGATTACACCCAATGGCAGCAATCGCTCGCCACCGCCGACAAAGCCACCGCGCAACACCAATCGTTGCAAGCGCAGCAAGACGAAACCGCCGCGCAAATCCAAACCCTGATGGACGAAGTACACGCCCTGCAGGCTGCCGAACAAGCGCAGCAGCAAAGCGTGCATGATTTGAGCAACCGCCGCGGCGTATTGCGCGAGCAGATTGCCCGTTTGGAAGAACAAATGCGCCACCAACGCAGCCTGAGCCAGCGCATCGAACGCGACCGCCAAGCCGCGCAAGCGCAATTGCAGCGCATTCACCAAGAGCAGCAGCAAATCCGCGCCCAGCTTGAAGACACCGACATTCAAAACGAAGAAAAACAAATCGAGCTGGCCGAACTCGCCATGCAAGTGGCCGAGTACGAAGCCCAACTGCCCGAATTGGAAGAAGCCCAAGCCGCGCTCAATGCCGCCTACCAAGCCCAGCAAGACGAAACCGGCCGCATCAAACGCGAATTGGCTCTGAAGCAGCAACAGCTTGCCCACGCCAAACAAACCGTTCAGCAGCATGAAACACGCAAAGGCCGTCTAAAACAGGAAAGCCAAGCCTTAAACCTGCCCGACGACAGCGAAACCACCGCCGCGCAAGAGCAAGCCGCTTTATTACAAAGCCAGCAAGAGCATTACGAAGAACAAATCCTTGCCGCCGAAGAACAATTAATCACCCTGCGCGATGGTTTTCAGACGGCCTCGAATCATTGCCAAACCTTGCAGCAACAACACATCACCCTGCAAGCCCAACAACAGGCCTTATCGCAATTATTGGCGCAAACGCAAGAAGCCGCTGACTTTTGGCAAAACACCACGCATGACAACGCGCCGCAACTGTGGCAACACATCAGCGCACCGGCCGATTGGCAGCATGCCTTGAGCGTGATACTGGCCGAACGCCTGCACGCGCGCGCCGTGCCCGATACTTTCAACCCGCCTTCACCCTTGCCAAGCAGTCAGGCCGCATGGTTGAGCGACAAACTGACCGGTGGCTTGAAAAAATCACTGCCTGCGCAAGCCTTGTTGAACCAAATCCAAGCCCAGCCACCTTTTCAGACGGCCTTGCATCATTGGCTCGATGGCATATTGTGCGCCCCGAATTTGGATTACGCCCTTGCCCATCAAAACGATTTGAGCGGCCAGCAAATCTGGCTCACGCCCGAAGGCCATCAGGTCGATAAAGTCAGCGTGTTGCTTTACGCCAAACCCGCGCAGGAAAACCTGATTGCGCAGAAAGCCCGTTTGGACGAACTCACCACCGAACTCGCCCAAACCGCACCGCAACTGGCCGCTGTCGAACAAACCCGTGACCAAGCGCAAGCTGCGTTGCAAGCCGCTGAAAACCATCATAAAAACCTGACCCAACAGCAAAAACAACACACCCAGCAATACCACCAAGCGCAGCAGCGTGCCGCCGAATTGTTGGCACGCACCAACCAAGGCCAAATCCGCCGCGAGCACATCACGCAGGAATTGGCGCAACTTGAAGAAGAGCAAATGATTCTGAGCCAGTCTTCAGACGGCCTCGAAGACGACATCGCCGCTCTGCTCGAAGCTGTTGCCGAATTGGAACACCAGCAACACAGCCTTTACGCCGACCGCCAAAGCCGGCAAGGCCGTCTGAAACAGGCGCAACTCTCCCTGCTTGAAGCCAACCGCCGCTACGGTTTGGCTGAAGTAGCCGCGCACAAGCTGCAACAACAAAAACACAATCTGCAACAGCAGCTTACGCGCTTAGACGAACAAACTTTGGATTTACAGGAACGCCAGCAGGAATTGGCGCTGGCCTACGAAAGCGAAATGCAGGATGACGAGCAGCACATCAAGCTCGAAGAATTGAGCGAAGCCGTGCAAACGCTCGATGAAGAATACGCCGTGTTGCAGGAAGCCTTGAACCAAACCCAAGCACAAGGCCGTGAACAATATGCCCGTCAGCAAACCTTGCAGGCCAAATTGCCGCAGCTTCAGGCCGCCACCCAAACCGCCTTGCTCCAGCAGCAGGAAGCCCTGATTAACGCCAAACGTTTCCACCAAAACCTGACCGAACGCAACGCCGATTTGGCGCAATTGGAAACCTTGGCCAAAGAAGCAGGCCGTCTGAACGTGTTGAACAACCAAATCGGCAGTCTCGCGCAGCAAATTGAAGCCTTGGGCGCAGTCAACCTCGCCGCCTTGCAAGAATTGGAAGAAGCACGCGAACGCGACAATTATTACCGCAGCCAAAGTGAAGACGTACAAGCCGCGATTGACCTGCTTGAAGAAGCCATCGGCCAAATCGACGACAAAACCAAAGCGCGTTTCAAAGAAACTTTCGATGCGGTCAACGAAAAAGTGCAAACCTTCTTCCCGACCCTGTTTGGCGGCGGCGAAGCGGTGCTGAAAATGATTGGCGACGACCTGCTTACTGCCGGCGTGTCAATCATGGCGCGCCCGCCCGGCAAGAAAAACAGCACCATCCACCTGCTCTCCGGCGGCGAAAAGGCTCTTACCGCCATGAGCTTGGTGTTTGCCCTGTTCAGCCTCAACCCCGCGCCGTTCTGCCTGCTCGACGAAGTGGATGCGCCACTCGATGATGCCAACACCTCGCGCTTCTGCAATCTGGTGAAGGAAATGTCGGCGCAAACCCAGTTCCTCTACATCTCGCACAACCGCCTGACCATGGAAATGGCCGAACAACTTGTCGGCGTGACCATGCAGGAAAAAGGCGTGTCGCGGATTGTGTCGGTAGACATCCAACAAGCGCTGCAAATGGCCGAACCAGCTTGATAAATGATTGAATAAAAAGGCCGTCTGAAACCAAATACTCGTTTCAGACGGCCTTTTACATGAAGCCTGATACCTTTGCAAAACTCCTTTAAAAAGCTTGCACATACAAAATCGACGTCATTCCCGCGCAGGCGGGAATCCATCTCAAAATTTAAGAAACCTATTTTATCCAATAGCTTATCATGCTGAAAAATGGATTCCCGCCTGCGCGGGAATGAAGGCAGTTTTGGTTTTTATTAATGATTCATCAGTTTTGCAAAGGTCTCGGCCTTGTTATTTTAACTCGAGCAACTCACCGCAATCCCCTCCGCCCATTCCGGCGCAGGCTGGGCGAAATCGGCAAACTCCAGCCGCTCGTCAAACGGATTTTCTAAGCAGCGGCGCAGGCGTTCGATTTCGCGGTAGTCACCACGCTTGGCCAACTCGATGGCTTGTTGCGCCAGATAATTGCGCAACACATACAGCGGATTAGCCTGACCCATGCGCAATTTACGGGCTGCATGGTCGTTGTTTTCGGCACGCAGGCGTTGGCGGTAGCGGCCGACCCAGCGGATAAATAATTGCGGATTCTGCTCACCAAACAAGGCCATTAATTCAGACGGCAACGCGTCATCATGCACATTGCTAACTTCACTTAGCTTTCTGAAAAACAAAGTGAAATCGACTTTTTTATCTTGCAGCGCGGCAAACATATCGGCAATCAATTCCGCATCATCTGCCTGCTCGGTCAGCAAACCGAGTTTTGGGCGCATGCGTTTGAGATAGGCCGTCTGAAAGGTGTCCGGCCATTGTTCCAATAAATCGTTGAGTTCATTTTCCGGCACCAAAGATTCAAAGCAATTGGCCAAAGCCGCCAGATTCCAATGTGCGATGTAAGGCTGAGCGTGATAGGCATAGCGGCCTTCGTGGTCGGAATGATTGCAGACGTGGCGGCGGTCGTAGCCTTCCATAAAGCCAAACGGGCCGTAATCGATGGTCAGACCGAGTATCGACATGTTGTCGGTATTCATCACGCCGTGACAAAAGCCGACACTCTGCCACGCAGCAACGGTTTCGGCAGTTCGCTCAGCCACCGCTTGCAGCATAGCCAGATAAGGATTGTCGGCTTTGCGGCATTCGGGGTAATCATGGTCTATCACAAAATCGGCCAGCGTTTTCAGCTCGGCTTCGCGACCGGTGTAGAAAAAATATTCAAAGTGGCCGAAGCGGATAAAACTCGGTGCAATGCGGGTGACCACGGCGGCGGTTTCCACCGTTTCGCGGTACACTTCGTCATCGCTGCCGACCAAAGCCAAGGCGCGCGTGGTCGGAATCTTCAGGCCGTGCATGGCTTCGGAACACAAATATTCGCGCACGCTCGAACGCAACACCGCCCTACCGTCGGCAAAACGTGAATACGGCGTTTTGCCCGCGCCTTTCAACTGCCATTCCCATGCCTTGCCATGCTTATCCAGCGTTTCGCCCAGCAACAAGGCGCGCCCGTCACCCAGACGCGGTGTGTAGCCGCCGAATTGATGGCCGCTGTACACCGTTGCAATGGGCTGCGGCTGATATTCCGCCGCGCTGCCGGAAAGATACGCAAGGTTTGAGGCCGTCTGAAAGTTTTCAGACGGCATGTTTAATTCTTTCAGCAAGGTGTCGTTTACCGCAATCCAATACGGCTGATTCAACGGCTCGGGTTTGACCGTGCTGTAAAATGTGTTGGGCAGCGTGGCAAAACGCGCTGCTTTCAGGGGAAGTGTGTGCATGGTGGTTTCCTTTATATAATAGCCTCACGATAACACATTTAAGAGGACGAATAAATCAGGCCGTCTGAACCATTATCCCTATTCCCCAACCCTGCCCGTTTTCTTATAATGTGCTCATTCCCATTTTTTCAGACGGCCTGACATGACCACTTTATTCCAACGCGACGAACTCAATCCCAACGACCCCGCCGAGTTTCTCTACACCTTAAGCGCAGCCTATCTCGACCACACCGCGCAAAACGGTGATGAAGACATGGCTTCTTTAAACGACGAGCAGCACACCTTAACCGCCTATTGCTATCTCGACAGCCAAGTGCAGGAAGGTGGCTTTGTGCAACTCATCGCGGCAGGTTACGGCGAATACATTTTTCTCAATCCCGTCGCCGACAGCTTGCGCCGCTGGCGGATTAAACCGACACCGAAAATATTAGACAAAGCCAAAGCGCTGTATGCAAAATACGGCAAAGAAATCGAGCAACTGGCCGAAGCGGAAACGCCGTTAGACGATATCCGCGCCAAGTTTACCGACTTTGAAGAACTCGATGGCGAATACTACGAAACCGCCGATGAAGACATGGCCGCCGCTGTGGCTTACGTGCAGGCCAATTGGGACAAGTTTGCCGTTATCGAAGATTAAACCATCAAAATAAGGTAATAAAATCAAAGGCCGTCTGAAACTTCAGACGGCCTTTGATTCATTTTACGACTTTACATCACAAAACGATTAGATACCTTGTGCCAACATCGCGTCAGCCACTTTCACGAAACCAGCAATGTTTGCGCCGTCAACGTAGTTCACGCTGCCGTCTTCACGTTTGCCGTATTTCACACAGTTTTCGTGGATGTCTTTCATGATGTTGAACAGGTTTTTATCCACTTCTTCACGCGTCCAGCACAGGCGGATGGCATTTTGGCTCATTTCCAAACCAGAAGTCGCTACACCACCGGCGTTCGATGCTTTGCCCGGTGCGTACAGGATTTTCGCATCCAAGAATTGTTTTACTGCACCCAAAGTTGACGGCATGTTGGCGCCTTCGGCAACCACTTTACAACCGTTGGCCAACAAGGTTTTGGCTGCTTCTTCATCCAATTCGTTTTGAGTCGCACAAGGCAGTGCCACATCGGCAGCCACGCCCCAAGGTTTTTGACCTTCGAAGTATTGCAGGCCTTGTTCTTTGGCGTACACAGACAAACGCTCGCGGCGCACTTCTTTCAATTCGATCAAGGCAGCCAATTGCGCTTCGGTCATACCACTGTCGGCAAATTGAACGAAACCGTTGGAATCAGAAACGGTCAGCACTTTCGCGCCCAATTGAATCGATTTTTCAGCCGCATATTGCGCAACATTGCCTGAACCGGAAATCAATACGGTTTTGTCTTTCATGCTGTCGTTGTTGGCTTCCAACATGAATTGTGCGAAATACACGCAGCCGTAGCCGGTGGCTTCCGGGCGAATCAAGCTGCCGCCCCAAGTTAAACCTTTACCGGTCAACACAGAAGCGAATTCGTTGCGGATTTTTTTGTATTGGCCATACAAAAAACCGATTTCGCGGCCGCCCACGCCGATGTCGCCGGCCGGTACGTCGGTGTTCGGGCCGATGTGGCGGTAGAGTTCGGTCATGAAGGCTTGGCAGAAGCGCATCACTTCAGCGTCAGATTTACCTTTAGGGTCAAAATCCGAACCACCTTTACCACCGCCCATCGGCAAGGTGGTCAAGGCATTTTTGAACACTTGTTCGAAAGCCAAGAATTTCAACACGCCCAAGTCAACAGTCGGGTGGAAGCGCAAACCGCCTTTGTAAGGGCCGATGGCAGAGTTCATTTGAATGCGGTAGCCGCGGTTGACTTGCACTTCACCTTTATCGTCCACCCAAGTCACGCGGAACATCACCACACGCTCAGGCTCAACAATGCGCTCCAGCAGGTTTTGCTGGGTGTATTTAGGGTTGTCTTTCAAGAAAGGTTTCAAGCTTTCGAATACTTCTTCTACCGCTTGGTGAAACGGCTCTTGGTTAGGGTTGTTCTTTTTCAGTTTATCGAACAAGGCATTTAAATCGGTCATGGTACGCTCCAAAAAATAATCGGATGGGAATTCATCCAAAAGTAGGAAATTTATGGGATGAAATATAACCTTATTTTTTTTTGCTGCCAAGTATTTTTTTGTAAAATTGTTGACATTATTTTGAATGAATTTTTGTTTACAAAAATTTTATATCAATAAATAAAAATATATCAGCAATATTTATTCAAAATTTAAATAAAAAATAAAATTATAATCTGTAATTAAAAAACTACTTTTCCAAAATTTATTGTGTAAATTTCCATCAAAATTGATACAGGGCAAAATTTTGTCAACAATTTGATGAGTTTTGGCTGTAATTTAATCTTATTTAATCGGCTATTTAACGAGTCAATTCAATTCCCATGCATCAGGCCGTCTGAAATGCTAAAATGACAGCCATTCAAACATAAGGAATCCCCATGAAAACCTATCACGACCTCATGCGCCGTGTTCTCGAACAGGGCACCGACAAATCCGACCGTACCGGCACTGGCACGCGCTCTGTGTTCGGCCACCAAATGCGCTTCGATTTAAGCCAAGGCTTTCCGCTTTTGACCACCAAAAAGCTGCACCTGCGCTCCATCATTCATGAATTGCTGTGGTTTCTCAAAGGCGACACCAACATCAAATACCTGAAAGACAATAATGTATCGATTTGGGACGAATGGGCCGATGAAAACGGCGACTTAGGTCCGGTTTACGGCTATCAATGGCGCAGCTGGCCGGCACCCGATGGCCGCCACATCGACCAAATCGCCAATGTAGTGGAACAAATCAAAAAAAATCCCGACAGCCGCCGCTTAATTGTTTCGGCGTGGAATCCGGCTTTGGTTGATGAAATGGCTCTGCCACCCTGCCATGCGCTGTTTCAATTTTATGTGGCCGACGGCAAACTTTCCTGCCAGCTCTACCAACGCAGCGCCGATATTTTCTTGGGCGTGCCGTTCAACATTGCCAGCTACGCCTTGCTGACCATGATGGTGGCACAGGTGTGCGGTTTGGAGGCAAGCGAATTTATCCATACTTTCGGCGATGCCCACCTTTACAGCAACCACTTTGAACAAGCCGAACTGCAATTGAGCCGTGATACACGTCCGCTCCCGACCATGAAAATCAATCCGGATGTGAAAGATTTGTTTGCATTCACCTTTGAAGATTTTGAATTGGTGGATTACGATCCGCATCCGCATATTAAAGCGGCGGTGGCCGTGTAAAGCCTTTCATATCAAAAGGCCGTCTGAAAAATATTTTTCAGACGGCCTTTATTATTTAAATACTTACACTTCAATACGATTCGGCGTGAAGGTTTCCCATTTGTTACACGCCGGACAATGCCAGAAAAACACCTGCGATTTGAAATGACAATTGCGGCAGCGGTACATCACGCTTTTTTGTAATTGACGGCCAACCACGGCGCGCATCATATCGGCATCGCCTTTCCATTCCGCCGGCATGTCGCTCAGCTTTAAACCGAGCAAACGGTACACGCCGTTTAAATCCGGTTTTTGGCGCACCAATTCCACGGCCAATGCGGCAGCTTCCGCTTCCCCTTTGAGCAATAAGGCTTTTTCGTAGATGACGTTAATCAAGTCTAAATCAGGGAAGGTTTTCATGTAGCCGATTAAGCGGTTCAAACCTTCTTCTTGCTGGCCTTGGGCGGCATAAGCTTCATACATCTTCTCGCCGACCATGCTCAAATATGAGTGGTTTTGCTGCTCAATCGCGCCGTAGGCTTCCACCGCAGCAGCAAAGTTGCCCTGCTTGGCTTCGATGTCACCCAAAATCATATTCGCGCGGGTACATTTTTTATTCGCTTCCAAGGCTTTTTGCACGTTGTAGCGCGCCACGTCAAAATTGGATTTAAACAGCGCACCGTGGGCAATTTCGCAATAAAACTGCGCAATCTCAAATTGATAAGTCTGCTCGTTATGGCTCAACAATTGCGCCATTTCGATGGCTTTCGCCCAATCGCGGTCTTGCTGGTAAATGCTCATCAGATGGTGGCGGGCTTCACGCGCCATGTCGCCTTCGAGCAAGCCGATGAAGATTTGTTCGGCGCGGTCAACCAAACCGGCGCTTTGGTAGTTTTGTGCCAATTCAAACAACACGCGTTCGCGCTTTTCGTTGACCGTATCAGGTGATTCGAGCAAAGCTTGGTGCATAGTGATGGCCTTGTCGTTCTCACCGCGCTGGCGGTAAAGCTTGCCCAAGGTCAGGTTCAAATCGTAAGACTGCGGCTGCTGATCGACCACTTCAGCCAATTCTCGGGCAGCGCGGCCATTGTTGCGGTCAACCAGCGCATCCAAGCTTCTATAGAAACCGGTCGGAATGCTTTTGGCCTGTTTCAACACCGTTTTCATGTCCACACGCGCGGCAAACCAGCCCATCGCAAAAAACACCGGCAACAGGATAATCGGCAGCAAAATGACCCATAATTCGTTATCCATGCGTATCCTTATTTCTGCATCAGGTCAGTTGTGGTCGGTGTGGTTGTGGTCGCCGGCACAGTCGGCGTGGCTTTCTGAATATCTTGCTCGGTCATGCGGCCGTGTTTTTTCACTTCGGCACGCAGGCGGTTGGCTTCGCTGCGCAAACCGAGCAAACGGCCAAACAGCGCAAACATACCGAATACAATGCCCACCACAAATGCGCCGAACAACACCGCAATCAGCGGCACTTCTACGCTCTGCCCCGGCAGGTAGAAAAACGACACCACTTGGGTATTGCTCACTGCCAATAGTAAGAACACCAGCAAAATCAAAATTTTAATAATCAAGTAAACAATCTTCATGATAAGTCTCCGTTCATGCGGCCTAAGCGGATAAGGCCGTCTGAAAATAATCCTGTGTAAGTTTAAACGATTTATTCGGTTTAGGATAGAACGGCACCATGCAGAAAGGTTCGTCATCTGTACTTTACAGACGGCCTACAACTTTTGCAAAACTCATCCGAATACCAGAACATACATAACCGCCGTCATTCCCGCGCAGGCGGGAATCCATTTGCAATCCAAGAAACCTATTGAATAAAAAGGTTTCTTAAGCACTAAGATGGATTCCCGCCTGCGCGGGAATGACGACGGCTTTGGTTTTTATTGGTAGTCACGAAATTTTGCAAAGGTCTCGGCCTTTATTCACCATTAATTGCTGACAATTTAGCAAACCGTTTTCCACACATTGCCCGACTGCTCGGCTTCTGCCATCTTGGCAGCCAAAAATTTGCATGAAAAATCCGCTTTTCTCCACTTGCCAAAACCATATCGACAGGCGTATTGTTTAGCCTTTAATCTATCGAATTGACACCATTTAAGAATAAGAAAGGCACTATCATGAGCAGACCCGTTCCAGCCGTATTCGGCAGCGTATTTCACGCCGAAATGCCGGTAATCGAATTTACAGACGACCAATGGCAGCCAGTCAAATGGCAGCCTTCAAGCGATTTGACCATTCCGGCAGGTGCGCACGCCCTGCACTATGGCAGCGAGTGTTTTGAAGGTTTAAAAGCTTTCCGTCAGGCTGACGGGAAAATCGTGATGTTCCGCCCGACTGCCAACATCGCCCGCATGCAGCAAAGCGCAGAAATCCTGCACTTGCCGAAACCGGAAACCGAAGCTTATTTGGATGCGTTGATCGAATTGGTAAAACGTGCCGCTGATGAAATCCCCGATGCACCTGCCGCCTTATACCTGCGCCCAACCTTAATCGGCACCGACCCGATTATCGGCAAAGCCGGTTCACCATCGCAAACCGCGCTGCTGTATATCTTGGCTTCTCCGGTGGGCGACTACTTCAAAATGGGTTCGCCGGTGAAAATTTTGGTCGAAACCGAACACATCCGCTGCGCCCCGCACATGGGTCGCGTAAAATGCGGCGGTAACTACGCTTCGGCCATGCCTTGGGTGTTGAAAGCGAAAGAAGAACACGGCGCGGCACAAGTTTTGTTCTGCCCGAACGGCGACGTACAGGAAACCGGTGCCTCCAACTTCATCGTCATCAACGGCGACGAATTGGTGACCAAACCGCTGACCGACGAATTCCTGCACGGCGTGACCCGCGATTCAGTGTTGACCGTAGTCAAAGACTTGGGCTACACAGTGACCGAGCGCAACTTCACCGTTGACGAATTGCAAACCATGATTGAAAACGGCGCCGAAGCCATCCTGACCGGCACCGCCGCCGTGATCTCACCGGTGACTTCATTCGTGATTAACGGCAAAGAAATCGAAGTGCAAAGCCAAGCGCGCGGCACCGCCATCCGCAAAGCCATCACCGACATCCAATACGGTTTGGCCGAAGACAAACACGGCTGGTTGGTTGAAGTGTGCTAATTATTGCATCATGAATAAAGGCCCTTACATTCGCCTAACAAGTGCAATTTCCAATAACAGAAAAGGCCAGTATGCGGTAGTATACTGCCTTTCCTGACAAGAAAGATTGCAATATGGCCTACACACAACTGACCTCACACCAAAGATACTACATTTCCAGACATTACCGCAACCTACCCCTAAACCAAATCGCACAGAACATCGGTTGTCATCCCGCCACCGTCAGTCGGGAAATCAGACGGCATTCCGTCAACGGAACCTACTGTTACCGAAAAGCACAACAG
>NZ_PDBT02000062.1:0-15099 GCF_002551535.2 Neisseria sp. N95_16 | reverse complement strand
AAACTTTTGCTCTGAAATTTTGCTGAACTTTTGATACTTATTTTTTAGTTTCATATTAGGAGCTTATCAGGTTTTTTGATGATTTTGCTTCCTAAGCCCCTTTTATATTATATAAATTAGGGGCAGTCTCATTTAAATTATCATTTTTTACAAGTACATATTCCCCAAGTTTTTTTCGTTTATCGAACAAAGCATACACTTGGACATTATGCCCAGGTCTCATTGAGACTCCCCAGTTATTCATCCTAAAGCAACTCTCATTACCTTCATCATCAAGTAGAAAAAACTCCGATGTTTCGTGCGTTGTGCTTTTTATGGATACATAATCAAAACCACCACCTGAAACATGGGTACTAATTTTAGTATTTGCATCAGCAACAATACCTGAATAGCATGCAAGTTGAAAAAATCTATCTTCAAAGACAACTTCTGATTTCATAATTTTCTCTATTTTATGGCTTTTAAAATCTTTGAAATATCTGTGACTGGCCAAGAAGAACCTTTCCAACAACGACCATAGTAGATTTATCTTTAGGAGAAATTTCCCAGCTTTTATATTGCCGATTATCAGAAATAACTAACAGATTACTTCCAGCCATTTGTAATCTTTTTAGATGTAAGTGATTACCTACTATAAATAAGTAAATCCCATCTCCATCATATCGATTGGTAGAAATATCTACAAATACCAAATCACCAGGTTCCAATGTACCCGACATATTGTCTACTTTGATATTAGTTAACCTGATGCTGCTAGGATTTTTTGCTGTAAAAATTCTTCTATACTGGTCTTCAGTATATTCAATATAAGATATATTGGCCGCAATATCAGACGTATTAATCAGATATTGCGCAAGAATATCTTCTCCAAGCATTTTGACTGTATAGGGGGACGTAGCAGCTTCATGAGGTTTTATATTTCCATTTTTAGTATCAGCCCAAAATCCTTTGCCACTAGCCAACCAATCTGGATCGCATTCCAAGAATTCAGAAGCGCGAAGCAGATTCTGTCCTTGTAGCGTTTTAGTGCCACCACTCAACCATTTAGAGACAGAAGGCGGTTTAACTTTGCAATATTTGGCTAAATCAGCTTGTGTTTTATCCAAGTCTGACAAACGTTGTTTGATTCTATCAGCAAGTGTATTCATTTTTTAATTATCGCTGCCAATTATTTTCCTTTGGGAAACTGCAATCATTCAGTTGTTGATTTATTTATTAGCCATAGGTAACATATAAACTCAAATTTTTCGATAGTAGGCAAACACCGATGAGCGAACGCACATTACAAGAATGGTTGAAACAGCGCCGTGGTCGGGTAACAACAATGGCTAAGGATTTAGACATTAACTACACATGGATTTCCCAAATTGCGAGTGGCAGGAAAAAAGCTCCACTTGAAACGGCAATTAAAATCTCGGAATACACCAATAATGAAGTGACGGTGGAGGCAATTGCTAAAGCCTATAAGCCAAAAAATAGGGCTATCTGCAATGTTCATCGCCGACCTGCGCCTCTACCTTGAAGACAAATTCATCCAAGTTTTTGATGAATTTATGCCCCTGTGCGCGCACGATTTTCAGACGGCCTCATTCCTGTCCAACCTGTTTTGGTGGAGCGACGTGGCCGATAAAGAGCCAAAAAAACAGGGCTGGGTTTATAAGACTGCCGACCACCTGAAAAAAGAGTTGGGGCTGACCCGTCGCGGCTATGAGAAGGTGCGCCGTATTCTGTTGGAACAGGGATTGGTTCAATACCGGCGCGGCGGTATCCACGGCAAAATGCACTGGTACATCAACCGCGATGTGCTGCTGGCCAAAATCTGCGAATTACGCGGCGTTGCCGTACCTAAAACCGACAGCAAACATCACTACGACCGCGACAATTTCCGTATTCCCAAATTTATCCCGCTCAAACTTTGGCACGACTGGCTGGATATGGTGGTCGAAAAAGGCAAAACGACCGGCCATTCCATGAAAAAGACCGCCGTCAAACAATTGGCGGAACTGCACAATAAAAAGCTCGACCTGAAGCCGATTATGGAGAAATCCGTACTCAAAGGCTGGATAGGCTTTTTTGCTGACGACAGAAGCCAGCCGTACAAGCCGTCTGAAAAAACAGCGCAAGAGCAGCGTAACCAAGTTGAACGTGAACTGGCCGAACAGTTGGCTGAACGTGAAAGAAAAACCGAGCCACCGCCCGATAAGCCTGATATAGAACAAAACAAGGGCTATCAAGGGATACAGCAATTTCTGAAGAAAAAACGCCGCAAATAAGCGCAATAAGGATTGAAGCCTTGTTGCGCTTTCGTGCCGTCCAAACCTGCCTAAAATCCGTCTTCACCCTGCTTTTGAGCCTGGCTCGGGCAGTTTTTTACGGCTGATACCCTGTATCGGCCGTTTTTTTATGCCGTTTTGATGATTTTAAGGTTTCAGGCCGTCTGAAAAGCCGTTTCGGCTTCCCAGAAACTTCGTTTTAAAAACCTTTATAAATCATGTCTTTGTACAATTAGTGCAAAGTACAATGTACAGTTAAGACAATGCTCTTCGTACAGATGGGGCATTTACTATACAGAGAACACATTCAGAGACCACTTACATAAAATATAAGGTGCTTGTTTTTTGTGCATTTAATTGAAAGCCTTGCTGATACAGGCGTTTAGTGGATATATGATTATTTTTTGAGATGGATATATACAGCTTTTGTGGATAAATAGCTGTAATTGGACATGGTGGATTAAGCTTTGATGGTACTTTGAAGAATTGCGAATCGTACAGAATATATGTACAATAAAAATATAAATGATCATTGAGGAGTTCGTTATGAACCATGTTATCAGCTACACTTCTGCTCGAGAAGACTTAGCAAATATCATGACTAGAGTGTGTGAAGACCAAGTCGTAACTCATATTACCCGTAGAAATGGTGGTAACTGTGTTTTAATGTCTGAAGAGGAATACAGTTCAATTATGGAAACACTTTATCTTTTCGGGAATCCGGCCAATGCCTCACGTTTGGAGCAATCCATTGCTGAAGCCGAACAAGGCAAATTTGTAGAGGTTGAGCTGTGAGGGTACACCGTTTCACGGAAAGCGCGGCCGAAGACTTGGCGTATTGGAAAAAGCACGATTTAAAGAAGGTTGAACGCATAAAAGCCCTGTTGGACGACATTAAAGCCAACCACCCAAGAGGAATAGGCAAACCGGAACAACTTCGTCATCAAAAATCAGGTTTATGGTCACGCCGGATAGATCGTGAACACCGGCTGGTTTACTCGGTTGAAGAAAACACAGTTACCGTTTATGCCTGTCGATACCATTATGGCCGCTGAATGGCTAAAAAGCCGTCTGAATAATTTCAGACGGCTTTTTCACTTATATTTTTCCGTATCAATTTTTTCCTGCCAGTTAAATTTTCCCGTGTGATTTTCCTGAGCTTGCGCCGAATCTGCCACCTGAATTTCAGGCTTAGAAACTAGGATACTGTGATTTGTTAATTGATTAACGTTATCAGATTTTTTAATCGGTTTTTCTGTCGCAGAATCTACATTTTGCAATCGGGAACGGATAAACCAGTTTATCGTAGTAAGTCCGGCCTGAATACCGTTTTGCGCCAAAAACTGCTGAATCTGTTTTTGGGAAAAACCATTCTTTTTGAGCAGCAAAATATCATCTTTGAACGGTTCGAGTTTCGATTGACGACCTGATTCAACTTGGCCGGCCATGAAATTTTCAACAGAAATACCCATATCTAAATCCAATCTAGTTTAATCTAGTATATGTCTATTTTACATCTATAAAAATCTAATTTCAATCTAATTTAACTAATTAAAAACCATTTTTTAATCTAATTAAATCTAAATATTTATCTATACTAGATTTATAGATGACTTAATAAAAAACTATTGTTTATCTAGTTTAATCAAATATCAATCTAATATATATCTAACAAAATCTATCTATATCTAATTAGAAAAAACTTCTATATCCCCTCCGCGCGTACCTCCTCCTTCAAAAACGGATATTTCGTAAGAAAGAAGCGAATTTCTGCTAGAACGCAGGATAGGCAACGAGTGCCAAAAACAGGGTGGTTTTACCACCCTGATTCCGCCTAAGAGGCGGAAACGCCGCAGAGCGGCTGGAGGTTTCAAAACAACCATCGGGGGCAGCGGCCGCCGTGTTGTTGGTTGATGTCTAAATTTCAAAGCGCAAAAAGTCCAGACCAAGACGAGTGTCTTTGCACGTCTTCCACCTTTTCCACCACGCCACTAAGGGCGCACCGGACAAAGATGAAAGCCGCACAAAGCCAGTCTGGACTTTTTGCGCTTTGAAATTTTTAACGACATCACAACACGGCGGCCGCTGCCCCCGATGGTTGTTTACTTATGAATGAATGTTTATGAAAGGATGATTTCATGGGACTGGATATGTACGGCTATACCATGCGTGCCGAGTTTGTCGGCGACCGTCAAACTGATGTGAATGTGCGTGATGAAGAACGCGAACAGGCGCAATTAACCGATATTGCCTACTGGCGCAAGTTCAACCATTTGCACGGCTGGATGGAAAAAAAACTGTATCGGGAAAAATTCGGCCGCCAAGACACTTTCAACTGCTGCAATGTGCGATTGGAGCTTGAAGACTTGGCGCGTTTGGAGGCCGATTTAGACGGCGAAAAACTGGAACACACGCCGGGCTTTTTCTTCGGCGATGATGAAATCTACCCTGAAGACATCATCGAAACCAAAGCCTTTATCGAAAAAGCGCGTGCCGCTATTGCCGCAGGGCTGGCCGTGTTCTATGACAGTTGGTGGTAAATCATTATTTCAGACGGCCTTCAGGCCGTCTGCACAAACGGAGAATAAAAAATGAATCCTCAATTTATGCCAAGAGTGCGCTGTTACCGATTCAGCGATACCGCCAGCGAGCAGCCGCCTGAAAATTGCCAAGCGGCGCAACTGATGGAAAAAATCAACGGCGGCGGCCGTCTGAACCGCGAAGAAAAAAACTATCTGACCCGAGCCGTTAAAAACAACGGCTTTTCACGGCGCGGGATTCCCGTGATGGGCTGGATGTTTGATTTTTCGCCTGTGCTGAAACGCTATCTGCTGAACCAATACGGCCAATGGTACGAACTGTGCGCCGCAGATAAAACCGCCTTACGCCATGCGGTTTACGGCCGCATTCATGAAATCGTGGAAATCGGGAGGGCTTGAGATGGGAACGCGTTGCTATATCGGCCGTTTGAAAGCAGACGGCAGCGTGGAGGCTTTTTATGTGCAACTGAACGGTATGCCGTCTGAAACAGGTAAAACCTTGAAGCGCAGTTATCGAACCGCCGCACAGATTGATGCACTGTTTCGGCGCGGCAATATCGACTGGCTGGCGGATACGCCCGAAGAAAGCCCGTTAAACCGCTGGACACCGGGTGAGGTAGAAGGTTTTACCGACCCGAAACACTACCTTGATTCTATGGGCGTGATGATTGCTTTCGTTTATCTGCACGACGGCCATAAATGGCAGGTGTCGAATAATCCGCACGGTAAAAACGCCTCATTCAAAGATTTGCGTTAAGCCTTTCAGACGCCCTTCAGGCCGTCTGCAACCGAAGCAAGGAAACCGAAATGAAATACCGATTTGAATATGATAAAGACGGCTGCCGCCTAATGGTGGCGGAGTTGGATGATGAGCTTGACTGTATCGACTGCACCGATGAAGACCTTGACTGTTTGGGCAAGTATTACCGCGATATGACCGTGATTTTCGACATCGACCTTTACTGCCGCCTGCATCAAATGCTGATGGTAGTAGGGGAAGACCGCAAACAAGTCAAAGTCTGCATGGGCGCAACGATACGGAGTGTCAGCGGCTCGTTTGAATATGCGCTGATGGGGTGCTGTCTGGAAATCTGTTTTTACGGCAACTTTGATGTGGTGGCTCATTGGTTTTGGCAGAACACGAACATTGATTTTCATGTGGCATTGGTATTTCCGCCGAAGTTTTACGCCAACCCTGCAGCGTGGTTTGAACAGGAAATCGAAGAGAAAGGCATCCGCCATGAAAGCTGAAACCGACCGTCTGTTGTCTGAAATTTTAACGCTGCACCCAAAAGAGCAAAGGCATATTTTCATGAGCCTATGGCGACATTCAGACGGCCTGAACGGGAAAATTCCAGATGGGACGGAACTAGAGACAACGGCAATGGCCAACCTTTTACGCTTGAAAAATGTGGCGAGTTTAGACGTGATTTTGCTGGATGTTGCAGAAGAGAAACAATTTTCACCGTGTTTTGATGGTAAATATATTTATGAAATGGATAAATACGGTAAAGAAATTCAGCGTTTAGAGGATGATTTTGAGAAAAAATATATCGGCAGACGCTGGAGAATAGCCGCAGTCTTTGCCTGTTGAGCATACTCATGCCGTCTGAAACGGTTTCAGACGGCATGAATTGGATATTCTGAAGACATAAAATCCGCCCGCCGCAGCCCCGTTACCGCCTCTCAAGGTTCGGCAGAAACGTCCCCACGCCCCCAAGAAAAAAACAGACTTAGGCGACCTCTGCGGCACCTTCGGCAGCCTGCGAAACCGCCACGCCTGTTTTTTTCTTGCCCCCTACGGCGGGCAATGATTCATTTTAATGGATATTTATATTGTTGAAATAAAAATCATTTTATATATATAAATATTTTTAAATTTATGACAAAATAAGTTAAATTACCAAAATAATATTAACGCTATGAGATTTATTCCTATTCCATGCCTGTTTGCAGTGCTGGCTGCCATGTCCCTTAAAGCCTTAGCTGCCGATGAAAACGATGCAGAACTTATCCGCTCCATGCAGCGTCAGCAGCACATAGATGCCGGGCTTGTATCTGATACAGATGTGCGCCTTGAGCAAGAATCGGAAAAGATTGCTTATATCCTGAGCAAAGAGGAAACACCGTGCATTCGGGTTAATCACTTCCGTTTAGATGATGAGACGGAACGCACATTTTCTTTTCTTCCTTCTGCGTTAAGGAAAGAAACGGCTTTTGAGAACGGGATGTGTCTAGGTTCCAATAATTTGAATAAGCTGCAAAAAGCCGCGCAACAAATTTTAATCTCACGCGGCTACCTCACTTCGCAAGCCCTTATCCGGCCGCAAGATATGGCTGGGGGAATTTTGGAATTGCATGTATCGGCTGGTAAAACTGGCAGCATCCGTTATGAAGAAAAACGGGGTAAAGAGCCTGCGCAAGGCAGCATCAGCGCATTCAATAATAAATTTCCTTTATACAAGAACCAGATTCTCAACCTGCGCGATGTAGAGCAGGGTTTGGAAAACCTGCGCCGTTTGCCGAGCGTTGAGGCCGATATTCAGATTATGCCGTCTGAAGAAGAAGAAAAAAGCGATTTGCTGGTCAAATGGACGCAGGATAAACCAGTACGGTTCAGCATCGGTATAGACGATGCTGGTGGCAAGACGACCGGCAAATATCAAGGCAATGCCGCTTTATCTTTTGACAATCCTTTAGGGTTGAGCGACTTGTTTTATGTTTCTTACGGGCGCGGTTTGGCACATAAAACGGACTTGACTGACTCTTCCGGTGCGGAAGCCGAAAGCGGCTCCAGAAGCTATAGCGTGCATTATTCCCTACCCGTAAAAAAATGGCTGTTTTCCTTTAACCACAACGGCCACCGCTATCACGAAGCGACTGAAGGCTATAGCGTCAATCACGATTACAACGGTAAACAATACCAAAGTAGCCTTGCCGCCGAGCGTATGCTTTGGCGCAACGGCCGCCACAAAACCTCAGCCGGAGTGAAAGTATGGACGCGCCAAACCTATAAATACATTGACGACATCGAAATCGAAGTGCAACGCCGCCGTACTGCAGGTTGGGAAGCAGAGCTGCGCCATAAAGCGTTTTTAGGCCGCTGGCAACTGGACGGCAAGTTATCTTACAAACGGGGTACCGGTATGCGCCAAAGTATGCCCGCAACTGAAGAAAACGGCGGCGGTACTATTCCAGGCACATCCCGTATGAAAATCATAACCGCCGGATTGGATGCAGCGGCCCCGTTTATGTTGGGCAAACAGCAGTTTTCCTACGAAACCGCTATCCATGCACAATGGAACAAAACGCCTTTGGTTGCCCAAGACAAGTTGTCTATCGGCAGCCGCTACACCGTTCGAGGATTTGACGGTGAACAGAGCCTTTCCGGAGAGCGTGGTTTCTACTGGCAGAACACTTTGGGCTGGCATTTCCATCCGCGCCATCAATTCTATCTCGGCGCGGACTATGGTCGGGTATCGGGCGAAAGTGCCCAATATGCCTCGGGCAAGCGGCTGGCGGGTGCAGTGGCCGGCTTCAGAGGCAGCCATAAAGTAGGCGGTATATTTGCTTATGACTTATTTGCCGGCAAGCCGCTGCACAAGCCCGAAGGTTTTCAGACGGCCAACACCGTTTACGGCTTCAATTTGAATTACAGTTTCTAACCCTCTCCTGCATTTTTTACCGACATTCAGACAGTCTTTCATCATTTACAGGCCGTCTGAAGCGATTACAAACATCATTTAAAGGGATAAATATGAACAAAGGTCTGCATCGTACCGTTTTCAGCAAAAAGCACAACACTATGGTTGCAGTTGCCGAAACCGCCAACAGTCAGGGTAAAGGCAAACAGGCAGGAACTTCCGCTCCGGCTTCGCCACAAATTTCAGACGGCCTTTACAGTAAACTCAAAACCACGCTTAAAACCTTGGTCTGCTCTTTGGTTTCTCTGAGCATGGTATTGCCTGCCCACGCCCAAATCACCGCCGACAAATCCGCCCCTAAAAACCAGCAGGCCGTTATTCTTAAAACCAATACCGGTGCGCCGCTGGTCAACATCCAAACTCCTAATGCCCGTGGATTGAGCCACAACCGCTATACCCAGTTCGATGTCGATGCTAAAGGTGCTGTACTGAACAACGATCGCAACAACAACCCGTTTCTGGCCAAAGGCAGTGCGCAGTTGATTTTGAACGAGGTACGCGGTGCGGCCAGCTCGCTCAAGGGTATTGTTACCGTCGGTGGCCAAAAAGCAGATGTGATTATCGCCAACCCAAACGGCATTACCGTGAACGGCGGCGGCTTTAAAAACGTCGGCCGCGGTATCTTAACCACCGGTACGCCTCAAATCGGCAAAGACGGTGCATTAACCGGCTTTGACATCCGCCAAGGCGTAGTAACGGTCGGTCAGGCAGGCTGGAACGATAAAGGCGGAGCTGACTACACCGAAGTGCTCGCCCGTGCGGTCGCCTTACAAGGCAAATTACAGGGTAAAAACCTGGCGGTTTCCACCGGTGCGCAGAAAGTGGATTATGCCAGCGGCGAAATCAGTGCAGGTACGGCAGCGGGTACGAAACCTGCCGTCGCCCTCGATACCGCCGCGCTGGGCGGTATGTACGCCGACAGCATTACCCTGATTGCCAATGAAAAAGGCGTGGGCGTCAAAAATGCGGGCACACTCGAAGCGGCCAAGCAATTGATTGTTACTTCCTCCGGCCGTATTGAAAACAGTGGCCGCATCGCCACCACTGCCGACAGCACTGAAGCATCACCGACTTATCTCTCCATCGAAACCACCGAAACAGGCGCAGCAGGCGCATTTATCTCCAATGGCGGCCGGATAGAGAGCAAAGGCTTATTGGTTATTGATACCGGGGAGGACATCGGTTTGCGTAACGGAGCGGTCGTTCAAAACAACGGCAACCGCCCTGCTGCTACGGTATTAAATGCCGGCCGTAATTTGGTTATCGAAAGCAAAGCAAATGTGAACAATGCTAAAGGTTCGACCAATCTGTCGACCGGCGGCCGTACCGTCATCAAGGAGGCCAGTATTCAGACTGGCACTACCGTATACAGTTCCAGCAAAGGCAACGCCGAATTAGGCAATAACACACGCATTACCGGGGCAGATGTTACCGTATTATCCAACGGCACCATCAGCAGTTCCGCCGTAATAGATGCCAAAGACACCGCACACATCGAAGCAGGCAAACCGCTTTCTTTGGAAGCTTCAACAGTTACCTCCGATATCCGCTTAAACGGAGGCAGTATCAAGGGCGGCAAGCAGCTTGCTTTACTGGCAGACGATAACATTACTGCCAACACTACCAATCTGAATACTCCCGGCAATCTGTATGTTCATACAGGTAAAGATCTGAATTTGAATGTTGATAAAGATTTGTCTGCCGCCAGCATCCATTTGAAATCGGATAACGCTGCCCATATTACCGGCACCAGTAAAACCCTCACTGCCTCAAAAGACATGGGTGTGGAGGCAGGCTCGCTGAATGTTACCAATACCAATCTGCGTACCAACTCGGGTAATCTGCACATTCAGGCAGCCAAAGGCAATATTCAGCTTCGCAATACCAAGCTGAACGCAGCCAAGGCTCTCGAAACCACCGCATTGCAGGGCAATATCGTTTCAGACGGCCTTCATGCTGTTTCTGCAGACGGTCATGTATCCTTATTGGCCAACGGTAATGCCGACTTTACCGGTCACAATACCCTGACAGCCAAGGCCGATGTCAATGCAGGATCGGTTGGTAAAGGCCGTCTGAAAGCAGACAATACCAATATCACTTCATCTTCAGGAGATATTACGTTGGTTGCCGGCAACGGTATTCAGCTTGGTGACGGAAAACAACGCAATTCAATCAACGGAAAACACATCAGCATCAAAAACAACGGTGGTAATGCCGACTTAAAAAACCTTAACGTCCATGCCAAAAGCGGGGCATTGAACATTCATTCCGACCGGGCATTGAGCATAGAAAATACCAAGCTGGAGTCTACCCATAATACGCATCTTAATGCACAACACGAGCGGGTAACGCTCAACCAAGTAGATGCCTACGCACACCGTCATCTAAGCATTACCGGCAGCCAGATTTGGCAAAACGACAAACTGCCTTCTGCCAACAAGCTGGTGGCTAACGGTGTATTGGCACTCAATGCGCGCTATTCCCAAATTGCCGACAACACCACGCTGAGAGCGGGTGCAATCAACCTTACTGCCGGTACCGCCCTAGTCAAGCGCGGCAACATCAATTGGAGTACCGTTTCGACCAAAACTTTGGAAGATAATGCCGAATTAAAACCATTGGCCGGACGGCTGAATATTGAAGCAGGTAGCGGCACATTAACCATCGAACCTGCCAACCGCATCAGTGCGCATACCGACCTGAGCATCAAAACAGGCGGAAAATTGCTGTTGTCTGCAAAAGGAGGAAATGCAGGTGCGCCTAGTGCTCAAGTTTCCTCATTGGAAGCAAAAGGCAATATCCGTCTGGTTACAGGAGAAACAGATTTAAGAGGTTCTAAAATTACAGCCGGTAAAAACTTGGTTGTCGCCACCACCAAAGGCAAGTTGAATATCGAAGCCGTAAACAACTCATTCAGCAATTATTTTCCTACACAAAAAGCGGCTGAACTCAACCAAAATCCAAAGAATTGGAACAGCAGATTGCGCAGTTGAAAAAAAGCTCGCCTAAAAGCAAGCTGATTCCAACCCTGCAAGAAGAACGCGACCGTCTCGCTTTCTATATTCAAGCCATCAACAAGGAAGTTAAAGGTAAAAAACCCAAAGGCAAAGAATACCTGCAAGCCAAGCTTTCTGCACAAAATATTGACTTGATTTCCGCACAAGGCATCGAAATCAGCGGTTCCGATATTACCGCTTCCAAAAAACTGAACCTTCACGCCGCAGGCGTATTGCCAAAGGCAGCAGATTCAGAGGCGGCTGCTATTCTGATTGACGGCATAACCGACCAATATGAAATTGGCAAGCCCACCTACAAGAGTCACTACGACAAAGCTGCTCTGAACAAGCCTTCACGTTTGACCGGACGTACGGGGGTAAGTATTCATGCAGCTGCGGCACTCGATGATGCACGTATTATTATCGGTGCATCCGAAATCAAAGCTCCCTCAGGCAGCATAGACATCAAAGCCCATAGTGATATTGTACTGGAGGCTGGACAAAACGATGCCTATACCTTCTTAAAAACCAAAGGTAAAAGCGGCAAAATCATCAGAAAAACCAAGTTTACCAGCACCCGCGACCACCTGATTATGCCTGCCCCCGTCGAACTGACCGCCAACGGCATCACGCTTCAGGCAGGCGGCAGCATCGAAGCCAACACCACACGCTTCAATGCCCCTGCAGGTAAAGTTACCCTGGTTGCGGGTGAAGAGCTGCAACTGCTGGCAGAAGAAGGCATCCACAAGCACGAGTTGGATGTCCAAAAAAGCCGCCGCTTTATCGGCATCAAGGTAGGCAAGAGCAATTACAGCAAAAACGAACTGAGCGAAACCAAACTGCCCGTACGCGTCATTGCCCAAACCGCGGCCACCCGTTCAGGCTGGGATACCGTACTCGAAGGCACAGAATTCAAAACCACGCTGGCCGGTGCAGACATTCAGGCAGGCGTAGGCGAAAAAGCCCGCGCCGATGCCAAAATCATTCTTAAAGGCATTGTGAACCGTATCCAGTCGGAAGAAAAATTAGAAACCAACTCAACCGTATGGCAGAAACAGGCCGGACGCGGCAGCACTATCGAAACGCTAAAACTGCCCAGCTTCGAAAGCCCTACTCCGCCCAAACTGACCGCTCCCGGCGGCTATATCGTCGACATTCCGAAAGGCAATCTGAAAACCGAAATCGAAAAGCTGGCCAAACAGCCCGAATACGCCTACCTGAAACAGCTTCAGACGGCTAAGAACGTTGATTGGAAGCAAATCAATCTTGCCTACGATAAGTGGGACTATAAAGCCGAAGGTATGACCCCTGCCGCAGCAGCGGTAGTGGTTATCGTTGTTACCGTACTGACTTACGGAGCCATGTCGGGAGCGGCGGCGGCCGGAACGGCAGGAGCCACCGGAGTAGGTGCAGGTGCAGGCGGTGCGGCAGCAGGCACGGCAGCCGGAACCGGGGCTGCAGCAGGCAGTGCGGCGGCGGGTAGTGCGGCGGCAGGCTCTTCGGCAGCAGCCGTCGGCGCGGCCGCAGGCAAAGCTGCATTGGCCAGCCTCGCCAGTCAGGCTGCTGTTGCTTTGATAAACAATAAAGGTAATCTGGAAAACACCCTGAAAGAATTGGGCAAAAGCAGCACGGTCAAACAGATTGCCACCGCAGCCGTTACTGCGGGGGTTCTGCAAGGCATAGGCGGTTTCAATACCGAAGTTGCCAAAGCTGTTTCCGAACAATTCGGCAATCCCGTAGCAGGTAAACTGACCGCCAATCTGATTAATACAACAGCCGCCGCGAGTGTCGGTACTGCTGTCAACGGCGGCAGTTTGAAGGACAATCTCGGTAATGCGGCTTTAGGCGCATTGGTAACAACCGCGCACGGAGAAATCGCCAGCAAAATCAAAGTTAATCTCAGTGAAGACTATGTTGCCCACAAAATCGCCCATGCCGTAGCGGGTTGTGCAGCCGCAGCTGCCGCGAATCAGGGAAAATGCCGTGACGGGGCAATAGGAGCGGCAGTCGGCGAGATGGTTGGCGAAGCGATGTTGGGCGAACGTGATGTGAATACGCTTTCGGCCAACGAGCGGCAGAAAATCATCGGCTACTCGCAAATAATAGCGGGCAGTACTGTGGCATTGGTTAAAGGGGATGTGAATACGGCTGCCAATGCGGCTGCTGTGGCGGTGGAGAACAACTCAACAGCCGCACGCAGGGCAGCTGCCCGCTGGACGGCAAGACAACAGGCAGAGCATGAATATGCTATGCTTCAAATACAGTCGTTGACAAACCAAATCAGAAGGATTGACCCGCAATTTAATGGAATCGCCATGGCAAGAAACCCAGGCTCGCCATGGTCTAATACTGAGGTACAGATTTACCAGCGGTATTATGATAATTTGAGGGCTGCAAGAGGGTTAACGGCTCAGCCAATATACCGAGCAAGGATAGAGAATGGTAATGAGTTTAACCGTATTATGTCTTCCAAATACCCGTATAATGAGCTTTATGTGGTGAACAGAAATTCCCCGTTCGGATATGCCAGAGTGGATTCTTATAATCCAACTACTCGGGAAATTGTATCAAGGAAGTTTACCCAGCTTTCACAAGTTCAGGAAAGTACAGCGATAAGCTATATCCGTGAAGCGGCTAGTAAATATAAGGTTGGTACGCCAATAGCAAATGTTCCAAGTACAAATTCTCTACTGAGAAATCAGACGTTACAAGGAAAGATAATATTGGAAGTTCCTGTGCAAGTAAGGCCAATTCCAACGAGAGTATTGCAAGAAGCGGCAACCCGTAACGTTTTAATACGTGATAATCAAGGAAAGGTATACAATGGAAAATAAAATTTTTTACTGTGAAGAATGGCATTGGGGGTTTTATAGAGGTGCTAAAAATTTACTTACAGAAAAAAATGCGAAAAAAAAGCATGATACCGGTAATTTATATACCGCATTAATAGGTTCTGTAGAAAATCCTGTTTATGTCGTAACTTTGCGTCAAGAAACAAATTTTTTTGCTGTGGATTTTGTAGATAAATATGGAAGGGATTATTTAACTCACCATTTTAAAAAACGTCCCAATTCGGAGAGATATTACCTTTCTATGGCGGTTTGGCGAGAATATATGAGTCTGGATTCTCATGAAATAGCCGAAGGCACGACTTACTTTTTTAATGCCGAAAATGACGAATGCTACGTTTTAAAAGAGGATTTTACGACTAATCAGAGGTATGAAAAAACGGAACATTATTCACAAAAAGATAAAATCATTCTGTTCCCGGAATTTGGGAAATATGATGATATTTTAAACCCAAATATCATTTAAAGCAGAAATAGGCCGTCTGAATATCTATTTTTCAGACGGCCTCAATGCAACTGCCGGCAGCGCCGCGCTGATTAACACCGCCGTTAACGGCGGCAGTCTGAAAGACAATCTGGAAGCGAATATCCTTGCCGCTTTGGTCAATACCGCGCATGGGGAGGCGGCGAGTAAGATTAAAGGACTGGATCAGCACTATGTCGCCCACAAAATCGCTCATGCCGTAGCGGGCTGTGCGGCAGCGGCGGCGAATAAGGGTAAATGTCAGGACGGTGCC